>CAYSKD010000107.1:0-4142 GCA_964431665.1 uncultured Clostridium sp. | reverse complement strand
ATTTGATTTTACTAGAAGAAGAATGAGTGTAGTTTTAAAAGATGATGATGGAAAGAGACAGTTAATTACAAAAGGTGCAGTAGATGAAGTAATGTCTATATGTTCTTTTATAGATATAAATGGAAAAGCTGAAAAAATGACTGAAAGTTTAAGAAAACAAGCATATAGTGTATATGAAAAACATAATGGCGATGGATTAAGAGTGCTTGCATTAGCACAAAAAAATAATATTCATGGTGTGGAAACTTTTGGCTTGCAAGATGAAGTTGATATGGTATTAATAGGTTTTGTAGGATTTTTAGACCCACCAAAAGAAAGTGCAGAACAAGCAATTTCAGCTTTAAAGAAACATGGAGTAGATACAGTAGTTCTAACTGGTGATAGTGAAGGTGTTGCATTAAAAGTATGTAAAAAAGTTGGAATTGAAGTAAATAATAGATTAACAGGTAAAGATATTGAAGATATGACAGATGAACAATTAAAAGAAAATGTTAAAGGTTGTCACTTATATTCAAAATTATCACCTTTGCAAAAACAAAGAATTGTTAGGATATATCAAGAAAATGGAAATACAGTTGGTTATATGGGAGATGGAATAAATGATAGTCCACCTTTAAAACAAGCAGATGTAGGAATATCGGTAGATACGGCAGTAGATATTGCAAAAGAGACAGCAGATATTATTCTTTTAGAAAAGGACTTAAATGTATTAGAAGAAGGAGTAATAAATGGAAGAAAAACATTTACCAACATTTTAAAATATATAAAAATGGCCACAAGTGGAAACTTTGGAAATATGGTATCTGTTATTATTGCAAGTGTATTCTTACCATTTTTACCATTGTTACCAATTCATATATTAATACAAAATTTATTATGTGATTTTGCGCAAATTGGAATGCCATTTGATAATGTAGACAAAGAATATATAGAAAAACCTAAAAAGTGGAATACTAAAGGAATAAAAAAGTTTATGTTTGCTTTTGGAACTATTAGTACAATATTAGATATTATATGTTTTATGGTATTATGGTTTGTTCTAAAATTTAATACTTTGGAAAAAGCCATATTGTTCCAGACTGGATGGTTTGCATTTGGAATAATATCACAAACATTAATTATTCATATGATTAGAACGCATAAAACACCGTTTATAAAAAGTAAATCTTCAAAACAATTATTAATATCTACATTTGCTATAACGATAATTACACTTTTGATAACATTTACCAATATTTCTACAATATTTGATTTAAGAAGATTACCTTATGAATATATGTTATGGATATTAGGTCTCTTATGTTTATATATTATATTTATTCAATTGTATAAAAAAGTGTATTTGGAAAGAAGTAATGAATGGTTATAGAGCAATACTATTGTTTATATAAGGGTGTAATTGGTAAAAGTGATTTAAAAGCATACCGAATTACGCCCCCATTTTTTACTATTTTGTGTTATAATAACTTTGGAGGAATGATAATATGCAAAAAATATTAATTGTAGAAGATGATGAAAAGTTAAGAGATGAATTGCAAATATTTTTGAATAAAAATGGATATCAAACAGAGATATTAAAGGCTTTTGATAATACAATACAAGATATATTGAATATAAATCCTGAATTAGTGCTATTAGATATAAATTTGCCTTTTGCAGATGGAGAATATATTTGTAGAGAGATAAGAAAAAAATCAGAAATGCCAATTATTATCATAACAAGTAGGGATAATGAATTAGATGAGCTTTTAAGCCTTAATTATGGTGCAGACCATTATATTACAAAACCTTTTAATATTCAAATTTTACTTGCAAAGATTAGCTCTTTACTTAGAAGAACAAATATGTCAGGGGAAGCTATAGAAAAAATAGATGCCAAAGATTTTATTTTAAATACATCAAAAAGTACTATAGAGAAAAATGGAAAATCAGTAGAATTAACAAAGAATGAATATAAAATACTAAAATATCTAGTTCTAAATAGAGAAAAAATAGTATCAAGGGAAGATATTATGGAGTGTTTATGGGATAGCGAAAGTTTTATAGATGACAATACTTTAACTGTAAATATTACTAGATTAAGAAATAAACTAGAAGAATTAGATTTAAAAGAATTACTAGAAACTAAAAGAGGCCGAGGTTACATATTAAAAAAAGGAGAAGGTTAAATGCGATTTAAAGATTTTATAAAGGAAAAAATGCTAACAATTATATTACTATTCTTTGGAATTGCTAGCATAGAAATATTTTTAGTGATTTATCCATTTGGAAATTTTATTAAAATATATATTCCAATTATTTTATTTGGACTATATTTTGTAGGGATTAGTGTAGAGTATTTTGTAAAAAGAGACTTTTACTCTATTTTGTTGAATACATTAAACGAATTAGATGAAAAATATCTAATTACAGAACTTATAAAAGAGCCTAGCTTTATTGAGGGGAAAATATTAAAGAGTTCGTTGGAACAAATAGATAAGTCAATGCTAGAGAACGTAAATAAATATAAATATTTACAAGAGGACTATAAAGAATATATTGAGTTATGGATTCACGAAATAAAATTGCCAATAGCAACAAGTAAAATGGTAATTGAAAATAATAAAAATCCAGTAACAAAAAGCATAGATGAAGAGCTAGACAAGCTTGAAAATTATATTGAACAAGCTCTATTTTATGCAAGAAGCAATACAGTAGAAAAAGATTATTACATAAAAAAGAATAACTTAAAAGAAATTGTAGGTGAAAGTATTAAGAAAAATAAAACTATTCTTATACAAGAAAAGATTGCAATTAATATTCATGATCTAGATATATGTGTCAATACAGATAGTAAATGGCTAGTATTTATATTAAATCAAATTATACAAAATAGTGTGAAATATAAAAAACATGATACTAGTTTTGAAATTGAAATCTATGCAAAATCAGGAAGGGAAAATGTTATTTTATATATAAAAGACAATGGTATAGGAATAAAAAAAGGAGAGATTACAAAAGTTTTTGAAAAAGGATTTACAGGAACAAATGGTAGATTATCAAACAAGAAATCTACAGGAATTGGGTTATATCTATGTAAAAAGCTATGTAATAAGTTAGGCATAGGTATAGAATTAAATTCAGTTCAAGGTGAAGAAACTAAAATAAGATTAGTGTTTCCAAAAGGTAGTTATACAAATCTGAAATAACCTTACGATTTTGTAAGGTTTTTGTAAGATAAATCAATGGTAACTCTTTTTAAAACATATTATAATAAAAGCATACATAACAAAAAGAATTTTTATTTCGCTAGGCATTCAAGAAAGAAATACCAAGGTGTACTTTTGTCATCGAGGATTTTCTTTTGCAGAATAACAACGCAAAATGAAAACTATCTTTGCTAGGGAAAGGAGTTAAAAAAATGGAAAATATATTAGAAGTAAAAAACATTGAGAAATACTATGGAAACAGATCTAACTTGACAAAAGCAATAGATAATATTAGCTTTAATGTAAAAAAAGGAGAATTTGTAGGAATTATGGGAGCAAGTGGCTCTGGTAAAACTACACTTTTAAATTGTATATCAACTATTGATAAAATAACTGCAGGGCATATTCTAGTAAGTGGAGAGGATATAACAAAATTAAAAGGAAATAAGTTAAACAAATTTAGGAGAGAAGAATTAGGATTTATATTTCAAGATTTTAATTTATTAAATACATTAACAGCTTATGAAAATATTGCACTAGCACTTACAATTCAAAAAGTAAATTCAAGAGAGATTGAAAAAAGAGTAAGAGAGATAGCTGACAAACTTGAGATTACAGGAATATTAAATAAATATCCATATCAAGTATCTGGAGGGCAAAAACAAAGAATAGCGTCAGCAAGAGCAATGATAACAAATCCTAAAATTGTTCTAGCGGATGAACCAACTCGGTAGCTTAGACTCGAAGTCTGCAAGACAATTACTTACAACATTTGAATACTTAAACCAAAATTTGAAAGCAACTATTCTTATGGTTACACATGACGCTTTTACAGCAAGTTATGCAGAACGAATTATATTTATAAAAGATGGAAAAATCTTTAATGAATTAATTAAAGAAAATGATACAAGAAAACAATTCTTTGAAAAGATAATTGAGGTACAAACACTTCTT
>CAYSKD010000106.1:0-4158 GCA_964431665.1 uncultured Clostridium sp. | reverse complement strand
AAAAAATAAGATTGACATAAGTTAACAAATATGTTATAGTTATATAGTAATAAAATTTTAAATTCAAATAATTATTTAGGAGGGATTTAGTATATAGTCAAATAATAATAAAATTAACAATTGAGATTTTAAAAGTTAATGTAATATTATGAATTTAAAAGGAGAGGATTTTCTTGAAAAATATACTGATATTATTTATTTTTGTATCTGTTATAGTGCTTGTTGTTAACGAATACTTATTGTATAGGGCAGAAAAGAAATTCTTTTCAAAACGGCTACATAGATATGATGTACACATAGCCTATAAAAAGGGCGGGCAAATGTATAAATTATATAATTGATACTTTTTATTGACAAAAAAATAATAACTATCATATAATAAAATATTGCTCTATACTTGCTTTTTTAATTTCTTTATTTTTCCTATTTATGTTAGTTCATAAACTTCAAAACTACTGATTAAACCAATCAGTAGTTTTTTTAAATAAAATGTTAAATAAAATAGGCCTAGTTTTACTAGGCCAATATGAAAAAGTTATATATTTAATATAAATTTGAATTCATTTTAATTAAGCGATTACTATTTAACAACAATTATCTCCACATAAAGGTTCACGACCAATACATACATTATCAATTTGTCTATCTCTTAGACATTCAACAGGGTTTGGTGCAACTTCAAATCTATAATCACAGCAATTGCATTTTAGATATTTGTTTATAATCATATGGCTTGGTACTTCGCAGACATCGCAATTTACAATATTTTGATAAGTGAAAAAATCGAAATTTTTTGGCGCATCACATACAGGAATATAATTTTCTTTTTCTTGAGTATAGCTAGCTGTATTTTTTAATATATTACGAACATATTCAATATTTGGACCCAAACATAATAATTTTGGAAATTCTCCATTTGGAATTACTTGTTGCCATTCTTTTCCCTCATATTTTTGAAGTAAGGCTGCAGCTAAATGCAATTGTGCCACTTCTTTTTCAAAAAATTCTTCCCATATACATTTTATATATCTATCTGTTTCATCATTTAAACAAGAATAATATAAATAGCATTCAGTATATTCATGCATTAATAAATTTTCAAGCCATGTTTGGTTTGGATCAATAAGGCTACCATATTGTGTAACATGTTCCTCCTCTACAAGTCCTATTTCTTGATAAAGTTTCCTTCCTATGTCGGAAGTATAAAAACCACTAATGTTCATATAATAATTCATTGTTTGTTGCTCTGCAGCTGTTATTATATTTACATGTAACTTAGTTAATGGCGAAGACACCTTATTATCTATTGGATGGTTAATAGTATCATTTGGATGCCTATGATGTGATATTGTTGGCCTTGCAGGCATTATTTCTGTATATCTACCAACTAAGTTTTCTGCTTGTATACCGTATTCTAAATCTAATAAATCAGAATATCTATATAAGTGGTCAAAGTCTTCAAGTAGTGCAAAGTTTAATGCATTTCTTACATTTGGGTCTGGTTCATCCTGTGCTAGTCTTGCTGTTAGGTCTACTGCTAATTGTTCATATGATATAGTAGTTTCAAGTATATTCTCATTTATAGGCTTTAGATTTGCAAGTTTCATTTGTTGTTGTTTTTCTACACGTCTACTTAGCGCTAACTTTCTTCTTAATTCGTTGTTATTACAATTTCTAGAAAATTGATGTGAAAACCAGTTTGCTTCAAATTCAGTTCCATTCATAAGTATTATACGAGTTTTGGTATATGGATTTACTTCGTATTTATTATATGGTTTTGGATACAGCTCTTTGAAATTCATAAAAGTTTTTTCAATACTTACTGGCTTTAGTTCAAATGGATTCATATATTTATCACACTCCTTATGAAATTATATTCCATACTAATTAAATTATTACTAAATTATATTTTAAAGTCCTTTTTAGATATTATTGAAGCAAAAAATAAATAGCCTAAATATATAATTATAAATATAACGATATTAACAATTAATGAAATAATATTATTTTTTAAAGTTAACTTAATAAAGTTAACAAAATACCTAGAAAGAATAATCCCAGATAGAGGAATTATTCCCCATAATAAATAATGTATTTTAATTTTAGAAACTTTAATTAACTGAATAATACTAATAATTGTATTTAAAAGTTCACTTACATAAAGAACAACGATGTATCCATTTATGCCCATTATAGGAAGAAGTATATATAGCAAAAAAGTACTTAAAAATAAGTCTAATATATTGCATTTCATAACTGCAACCTGTTCATTTAATCCTTTTAAAATTCCATCAACTATTGTATCAATATACATAAGAATAATAAGAGGAGAGAGAAGTTTTACAAAGTGAGTAACATTTTTATCACTATATATAATATTGGATAATTCATCACCAAATGTAAAAAAGATGCCAAAAACACATATAGCAAATATAAATGTAATTTTTAATATTTTGTTACTTATTCTGTTTATTTGTTTTGTTTCACCTTTTGCATAAAAGGTTGAAAACTCTGGTATAAGTAAGTTACTTATTGATGTTATTATAACGCTAGGAAATAGTAAAAGTGGAAGAGCCATTGCACTAACAATTCCATATTCCGAAAGAGCCTTTTCACACGATATACCAGATTTTTCAAGTCTTATAGGTATTATTAATTGTTTTAATGTTGAAAGACCTGATTTGATATACGATGTAAGAGCTATTGGTGCAGCTATTTTTATGATTTCCTTTTTATAATATCTATTGTCATTTAAAAGATTTTGACTATTATTTGAATTACTTAAATATTTATTTTTATCCTTAATATATAACATAAATATATAAGTAAAGGAACATAGTTCTGATATCACATCTCCAATTACTAAACTAAGACATGCGTATTCAAGGCCTTTTGGTAGAAACAAAGATAACAAATATGTAGTAGCAATTATTTTAACAAATTGTTCTAGTATTTGAGAAGATGCTGTTTTTATTACTCTTCTAACAGCACTAAAATATCCATTTATAGCAGCAGACATTGCAATAAAAGGCAGACCAATTGCAATTGCATAAAGAGGTTTCTTTGTTATTTTACCATGTAGGCAAGTATATACAATAAAATCAGAAAATATAATGATTATAATGCCAGAAATAATACCCAAGATTAGACTATATAATATACATTTTCTCATTACAAATTTACTAGAAATTTCTTTTTGTTTTGCTAAAGTTTCTGTTACAAGTCTAGTTGCAGAAACACTAATTCCAGAAGTTGCAAGAGTTATTGCAAACAAATATACAGACATTATAAGTTGAAAAAGACCAGCCCCTTCAGAACCAATTTTATTTGATACATATACATTAAATGACATACCAACGCTTCTTATTATAAAAGAGGTTGCAGTTAATATTATTGAATTAATTAGAAATATTTTTGCTTTTCTCAAATTTATCACCGATTAAAAGTAAACTATAATAAATATATGTGCTAATTTGCCTATTAATTCTTAATTTTCCAAGTATTTACTAAATATGTAAAAATTTGTAACAATTGTGTAAAAAAAGTGAAATATTTGTGTAAAAATAAGTCTAAAAATATTGACATATAAATATAAAAGTAATATAATAGGCTTACAGAATTTTCTTGAAAGGGGTCGAAATATGTCGAAAAAAATAAAGGAAGATCAGGTAAATAATAAAAAGAAATTAATAACATTTAAAAGGATAATACTATTAGTATTAATTATAGTTATTATCTTTATTCTTGTATTTATAGGTATATTTATAACAAGAAAAGTAACTGGAAAAAGAGAAGTAATTTCTGTAAATGGTATCTCGTATACTCAAGATGATTATATGATGTATTTAAGACTTGCCAAAACTTTACTTTTTGATGAAAATACTACAAGACTTCCAAAAGCTACTTTAAATACTATCATTGACGTTGAATCTAATATCAACACAGAGACATATTTAAGGAGTAAAACAGAAGAAAATTTAAAGATAGCTGGAGCTATTGAGAAAATAGCAGCTGAAAATAATATTGAACTTGATGAAAATGCATATAATGAACTTGCTAATCAAAAACAAGAATTTATTGAAAAATTAGGCTCAAACTTTGCAGATCTTGTCAAGTATAGTGTGTAAATTTTTTTAATTTTTTTTTTTAAGTAAGTAG
>CAYSKD010000105.1:2395-4175 GCA_964431665.1 uncultured Clostridium sp. | reverse complement strand
GAGTTTAATTTAGTACTGTTTTTAAGTAGTGTAAGTTTTTTATGCTACTTTTTTCTATATTTATTAACATATTACATAATTTTGTAATTGAAATTTTATATTATGAGCGACCCATTAAAACGCTAGTTAGTGTTGAAATTTCAATTATTTTGTTGACATGTATTGATTTTGATGATATAATTATTAAAAATTATAACGTTGGTATCTTAAAAATTTAAGATATGTTTTGTCTTAAGTTTTTGAAAAAATATATTATTAGGAGGAATAACCAATGGCCACAATTATCTTAAAAGATCAGACACCTAATCAAATGTTTATGGGTGCAATGCTTATGACACACCCAAAATTTGCAAATGCAGAGGTGCATTTAGCTGCTGATGGAGAGGAAAGCAATGTTACTTCTAAAAGTATGGAGAAGTATTGTCCTTCATGGACTAGGTCTACTTTGATTGCTCTGGCAATAAGATATAAAGTTTGTGATCCCGTACTGGATAATCGCAATATGTCCCTTAAAGAAAAACTTATAAGTATAAGGAATTTGATAGCAAAAGAAGTAAAATAATATATAGATGAAATAATTTAAATTTTTTAATCCCTAGCTTTACTATATGCTGGGGATTTTATATGAATAAATAATAATATTATCAAAGAGTTGATAGTATGATATATAATTAATAGATTAGGAGAAATAAAATGTTAGAAAAATGTAATTTATGTCCACATAAATGTGGGATTAATAGAAATAATCAATTAGGTAAGTGTAAAGCAAGTCAAAATGTAAAAATTGCTCTAGCTTCGCTACATTATTATGAAGAACCATGTATTAGTGGTAAAAATGGTTCTGGAACAATATTTTTTTCACATTGTAATTTAAAGTGCATGTATTGTCAAAATTATAAAATTAGTCAAGAAGGATACGGAAAGTATATAACAATTAACCATTTAGCTGATATAATGCTTTCACAAGAGAAAAAAGGTGCGCATAATATAAATCTGGTTAGTCCAACTATATATGTAGTCCAAATTATTGAAGCAATTAAAATAGCTAAAAGTAAAGGATTAAGTATACCTATTATATATAATTCTAGTGGATATGAAAATATAGAAACAATAAATTTATTAAATGGGTATATAGATGTGTATTTACCAGATTTTAAGTATTATTATGATGACTTAGCATTAAAATATTCTGGTATAAAAAATTACTCTAAAATAGCTAAAGATGCTATACAAAAAATGTATGAACAAGTGGGAAATCCTATTTTTGATAAATATGGCATGATTAAAAAGGGAGTTATAATTCGCCATTTGGTATTACCAGGTAATATAGAAAATTCAAAAAAGGTATTAAATTGGATAAAGGAAAATATTGGAGCTAATGTATATATTAGTTTGATGGCGCAGTATTTCCCAACATATAAGGCAAAAGAGGATAGTAATATTAATAGAAAATTAAATGTAGATGAGTATAATGAAATTCAAGATTATTTATTTAATCTTGAATTAGAAAACGGATATATTCAAGAATTAAGCGATTCTGAAGAAGAATATGTTCCAAATTTTGATTTAAGTGAATAAAAAAGTCACAAGGCAAATTTCCTTGTGACAATATATTTTTATTATTGATTACACAAATTGTCAGATATGCTGGATATATCGTTTAATGCAGTTGAAAGCTTTTCAAAGTCTTCATCTGAAAGTTTTATATCTTCTTTTTGACAGTTTATTAATTTTTTCATTTTTTTACAATAGTCTAAAAACTCAAGAAATCGTTTATTTA
>CAYSKD010000105.1:0-2295 GCA_964431665.1 uncultured Clostridium sp. | reverse complement strand
GTTTCTTTATATATTTCTATAGTATCTTTATTAACTGTACCATTTGTGCTAACAGATATTTTAGGTATTTCTGTTATATAAGAACCATTTTTATAAAATTTTAGTGTAATGTAATAAAAGTTCCCTTTTGCATCATAATGGGGTAGCCGTTCAAAACCACTCATTACTACATTCTCGGTTGTAATTATTTTACTCATTGATACATACCTCCTAAAAAATTTTTTAGTAATAAATATTTTTTTCATTGTAATTATATCACTTATTCACAATTATGTCAATATTTTATGTATAATATATACAATAGTATATTTGATTTATTCAAATATACTATGATTAGTCTTTTTAGGAACTTTAACGTAAATAGTTAAGTTATTATCTACATCACAAGTAGCTAAGAAAATATCTTTTACATCATTTATACCTTGATTTTTAATTTCCTTATTAAGCCAAACTTCGTTGTTTCCAGTAGATTTTAAATTATTTTTTAATATAACGCCATCTAATATAACATTTGCAACAGGCTTTTCAGAGTTAATAGATATATTCATATCTTCTGGTGTTAATGGTCTCTTTTTACTTTGTGGCAAAAAGCTTAACTTCCCATTGGGCTCTAATATAACTGATTGCAAATCAGATAAATTAAAGTATCCGTTTGTTCTACATTGACTTAAAAATTCTGATAAATCTAATCTCGTTTTTTTAAAATTATCTCTATATAGTTCTCCATTTTCATAAAGTACTAATGATTTACCACTTACAAATCTTCTGAATTTTAGTGACTTATTAGCTAAGTATGCAATAATTGTAATAAAGGTGGCATAGACAATCATAGCAGTTAAAGGTTGTACAAAACTGTTTTCAAGCGACGTTGACATTTCTGCAGCTATTGAACCAATTGTTATACTATTTATATAATCAAACATACTTAATTGAGCCATTTCTCTATTTCCCATTATTTTAGTTAATATAAAAAGAGTGATAATAGAAGAAATTGAAAGTATTATTATTTTTAAAACTTCCATATAAAATTTCCTTTCAAAAATATGTGATTATATATATTTTGTACATTACTTTTTAAAATTATAACAAAATAAAAAATATTTTTTAATTAGTTTAACAATTGTTTTGCATATTGCAATTATTTTGACCTTTATTACAACAGCATAAAAGAACAATTGCAATTAATATAATAATAATGCAGCTATTACCTCCTCCAAATAAACCATTTAAAAAATTACAATTATTGTTTGAAGTACAACAGTTACTATCCATAACATAACCTCCTTATATATTATTTTACTCTATTATATGATGTATATATTAAAGTGTTACAACTTTTATGTTTATATGCTTAATGCATATTTTTTAAAACTATTTAAAATGTATAGATTTTAGTAAATATTTGTGATAAAATATAATTGGAGGTACTATTAAAGTTAATAGTGATTATATGTTATGGAAGAAATAGATGATAAATTAGAAAAAGATGAAAATAAAAAAAGTATAGAGAAAAAAGATAGTAAATTAAAAATAATATTAAAAGAAATAGGAGAATGGATTATTTGCTTTATAATAGCATATATTTTATATCTTATTTTAAATTATTTCATAGGAACAATATCAGGAGTAAAGCAGGTTTCAATGCTTCCAACTGCTAAGGAGGGAGAAAGGGTATTAATTCAAAGGCCTACTATTTTTAAAAAGGAGTTAAAATATGGGGATATAATAACTTTTGAAGCGCCAATTGATTATGATGAAACATCAACTTCAAAAAATGATGATAACATTGCAGATTATGTTGAGTATACAGGAATAAATAGTTTTATATATAATTTTGTGGGTATAGGAAAAACAAGTTATATAAAAAGGGTAATTGGAGTGGCTGGAGATCATATAGTAATTGATGATGATGGATTTGTATATAAAAATGATGTACTATTAGAAGAAGATTATATAAAAGATGGCTTTACTAATCAAAATGGTGAATATGTAGATGTTGTAGTACCTGAAAATACAGTCTTTGTAATGGGGGATAATAGATTGATGAGCAAAGATTCTAGGTCATTTGGTTGTATACCAATTTCAAAAGTAAATGGTTATGTAATAATTAGATTATGGCCTTTTAATAAAATTGGTAAGTTATAATTTATAGGAGATTATTTATATGTTTAATGATATAATAGGACATGAAAATCAAAAAGAACTGCTAAAAAGTATGTTAGAAAATAATAAATTATCACATGCTTATTTATTTTCTGGACCAGATGGTATAGGAAAATTAAAAATAGCTAAAGA
>CAYSKD010000104.1:0-4176 GCA_964431665.1 uncultured Clostridium sp. | reverse complement strand
ATAATAAAGAGGCATTTTTAAAGCTTAATTGTATGCATCCTGGGATGGAATTTGCTAGTGAAATGATGATAAAAGCTGCTAAAAATAAATTAAAAATAATTGAAGTCCCTATATCTTTTTATAAAGATAAAAGAAATTCTAAATCGCATTTAAATACTATAAGAGATGGTTTTAGGCATTTAAAAGTAATTATTGATAATTAATAGGAGGAAATAGTATGGGAAAAGAAGATGTAATAGAAGTTTCAACTAAGTATACAAAAGAAGAATATATTAATTTTAATAAATTTCATCAAAGAAAAAACAAAACAAGAAATATATTTTTTATATTTTGTATTATAGTTATTTTTCTTTCTAGTATAGGGTTATTTATATTAAAAAATTATGCTATAGGAGCTTTTTATTTTTTAATTAGTGTTGGATTTGCTCTATTATATATTAACATGCCAAAAATGTTTGTAAATAGAATATTAAAGTCTGATAAGTATACAAAAGATTGCATAAATAATTATTCATTTTTTAGTGATAGATTAGAGATTACTAATGAATATGGTAATTCTAGATTACCTTATTCAAAATTTTTTAAAGCATATGAAACAGATACTAATTTTTATTTGTATATTAATAAAATGCAAGCGTTTATGATATCAAAAAGCACTATGACAAGCGACAATATGCTAAAAATAAGGAAAATACTAAAAAATAAACTAAAACAGGATTTTATAGAAAAGTAGAATGTAGGTAAAAAGTATGAAGGCATTAGTTACAGGTGCTTCATCTGGTATAGGTAGAGAAATTGCTATATATTTAAGTAGTATTGGTTATGATATTATAGCGGTTGCAACAGATGAAGAAAAATTAAATAGTTTAAAAAATATATGTACAACTTGTGTAGAAATTATTCCTTTGGATTTATCAATTTATGATAATTTATTAAAATTATATAATATGGTATCAAGTCAAAATATAGACATATTAGTAAACAATGCAGGAGTTGGCATGATAGGAGAGTTTTACTTACAAGATTTGGATAAAGAACAAAAAATGATAAATATAAATATTAATGCTGTGAATGTGTTAACTAAATTATTTTTAAAGGATATGGTAAATAGAAATTGTGGGTATATTTTAAATGTATCATCAAGTGCAGCTTTTTTACCTGGTCCTTTAATGGCATCATATTATGCAACCAAGTCATACGTTTTAAACCTTTCTTTAGCTATTGAAAAAGAGTTAAGAAAATCTAATTCAAAGGTAAAAATAAGTGTTTTATGTCCTGGCCCAGTAAATACTAATTTCAATAATAGATTAAATATTAAATATAGTGTAAAACCGATAAATGCTAAGGCTGTTGCAAAATATGCAATTGATAAAATGTTTAAAGGTAAAGCTGTTATAATACCATCGATAAAAACGAAAATTGGCGTATTTTTTTCTAAAGTATTACCAAGGAAAGTATTATTAGAATTTATATATAATATGCAGTCTAAAAAGCTTAAGTAAAATATAAATATTAAATATTAAATATTAAATGAAAACTCATAGTATAAAATTAATAAAATATCAAAAAATATTAATAATTACTATGAGGTATTTTTATGGAAAAAACAGATAAATTTGCTAGAGGATATTCATTTTATAAATATTTCTTAATATTTATAATTGGTTGTGTTTTTGGCTTTATATATGAAACAATAATTGCTTTTTTTAAAACCGGTGAGCTTGTTGGAAAGCAAGAATTAATTTATGGCCCTTTTATGCCGGTATACGGTATTGGTGCAGTACTTTTTATGTATGTTATAAGTAAAAATAAAGGATATGTTAAAACATTTTTTATATGTTCTGCTTTGGGTGGAATCCTTGAATATTTTTATTCGTTTTTTCAAGAGTTATTTTTTGGTACGATCTCGTGGGATTATTCACAAAGTTTTGCAAATGTAGATGGGAGAACTACATTAATATATGCTATATTTTGGGGAGCACTTGGGCTTTTATTTAAAGCTTTTTTATATCCATTTTTATCTAATTTGATTGAAAAAGCACCTAAAAAAATAGCAGTACCGATTACATGGGCTCTTATTATATTTATAATATTTGATATTAATATTACTATTTTTTCTTCTTTAAGACAAAACGAAAGGAATAAGAATATACCTCCTAAAAATGCTATTGACACTTTTTATGATACATATTATCCTGACGAGGTATTAAATAAAGTATATACCAATAGAAGGAGGACATAATGTTATTACATACATTTATTATATATTTTTAAATGTAAAAGTTAAGAGTATTAACTATTTTTATTAATCGTTTTTGGTATTATAAAAAAAATTAACAAATTTTTAAATTGTATTCACAAAATAACAAATATATTGTATAATAATCTTGTTAGGGTGGATTGATTAAATGAAAAATGAAATGAAAAGATTAGTTTTAGGATTTTGTATAATAGCTGTTATAGCTTTAATATTTGTAATAGTAGATAAAAAAGAAAATACCCAATATAAAGAGGCTTCAAATCTAGTAATATTTGGTGATAATATAGATACTCAAAACACGCCTTTTATAGAAGAAAATGGTATATATATATCAACTGATACTATAGGAAAAGTAATTGATAATTATATTTTTTATGATAAAGTAGCAACCAAAGTTATAATTACAACAGATACTGATGTTCTAAAATTTAAAATAGATGAAAATAAAATGTCTAAAAATTTGGAAAATGTAAATATAGATACGCCGGCAAAACTAGTTAATGGACAACCATATATTGATATAAATTTAGTAAAAGATTTATACAATATAAAAGTTGAATATAATGAAGAAACTAATACTATATCAATTGATAAAAAAGATACATCAGATATTCCTGTTTTGTATAACAAAGTTTATGTATATAGCGATATATCTACTAAATCAAATAAATTAGAATTGTTAAATAGAAATAATACAGTAACAGTTTATACTGAAAGTTTAAATCATAATAGATGGTATAAAGTAAAAACTGATTCTGGAATAGTGGGATATATACCTAAAAATAATGTGGATATAAATATGGTGTCAGAAAATAATAATGATAATAGTGAAAATGAAAATAGTCAAGATAATGATGTAAGTGTAGAACAAACTAAAAAATTAAATATGTTTTGGCAATATGGTAGTGATTTAGATACTCTTGGAACAAGTAAGATTGAAGGTGTAGATGTTGTATCTCCTACTTGGTATGAACTAAAAAATTCAAATGGAGATATTTCTTCAAAATTTAGCCAAGATTATTATAACAAAGCTAAATCATATGGATATGAAATATGGCCAATTATTACAAATGGTATAGATTCTGTAAGTTATACGGCAGATGATACTTCAAATATGCTTAATAGTGAATATAATCGAGAGAATTTTATAAAAAATCTAATAAACATTGTAAGAACTAATAAAATTGATGGAATAAATATAGACTTTGAGGCAATGAAGACAGAGGATAGGGATATGTATACTCAATTTATTAGAGAATTAGTTCCAATGCTTAGAAAAGAAGGAATAAAAGTTTCAGTTGATACTTATTTCGTAGCATATATAGATAGAGCTGAAATTGGAAAAGCTGTAGATTATGTTGTACTTATGGGATATGATCAAAGAGGCGCTTGGTCAACTGAGGCTGGCTCTATTGCAGAAATTTCATGGGTAGATAAAAATATTAATTCTTTACTAAATGATTCAAAAATTCCAGCAAGCAAAATAATACTTGGAATACCTTTTTATACTAGACTTTGGACAATTAAAGATGGTGAAGAAAAACCAACAACTAAAGTATATACTATGAAAAATTGTCAAGAATTTTTAGATAAATATGGTATAGAAGCTGTTTATGATGAAAATTCAGGACAAAATTATGCTGAGTATAAAACTGGAAGTGTAACATATAAACTTTGGATAGAAGATGCTACTTCTATAAAAAATAGAGTAGATATTGTAAATAAATATAACTTAGCTGGTATAACAGGATGGAGAAAAGGACTTGAAACAAGCGACGTATGGGAAATAATAAATGATAATTTAAATTAATATAATTTATTGATAAAGAGGAAGTTGAAAAATATTTTTCAACTTCCTTTATATAGTACGACAGGCATGTTGTTTAACTAATCGGTGAAAGTCCGTAGTGGAGGTA
>CAYSKD010000103.1:0-4200 GCA_964431665.1 uncultured Clostridium sp. | reverse complement strand
GAAGTAGAAAATGGATTTGAAATACAATAAAAGAAAGTAATAAAGTAAGATGTGAGTAGGTGCTCTGCCAGGTCTTGGAACTTACAGCACCTCACTAGAAATTCATCTTGAATTAAGTGGGATCTGATGCATATATAATTTCTTATTTATTTAATTATCAAATGAAAATAAAAAAAGATAATATATATGAACGATATCTAGAACGAGTTTTTGGATTGATCTACCAACGATAAAACCTTATTTATTTATTATTGCTAACTTTTTCATAAAAACAATTGAAAAATATATAAAACTTTGATATAATACTTTTATCATGAACAAGACGTAGTAGTGGAGGTAGTATTAAATGGATAATGAAAAGAAGTTTGGAAGTGAAATGTTTGGTTATGATAAAAAAGAAGTTGAAGATTATATTAAATCTTTAAAAGCAGAGTATGAAAGTAAACTTCAAGCTGAACGTTCTGATTCAAATAGAGTAGCAAATGAATTAACAATAGTAAAGAAAAAATTAGAAAGATACGAAGTAGATTATATTGAAAAGCAAGAAAAGGTAGCTAATGCGTTAATTACAGCAGAAGACCAAGCTAAAAAGATCATTGAGGCATCTCGTCAAGAAGCTATGCAAGAAAAAGATAGAATTGAGCATTTAATTGAAATGGAAAAAGAAAAACTTTTAGATATGAAAAAAGATGTTTTAGATTTAAAGGAAAAAACAGTAAAGTTATTAGAAAAATATAGTGGTCAAATGGATAATTTACTCGATTAGGCATAATAATAAAATGGACGTAATAAAATAAAACAGAGGAGAATGTTTTATGAAAATTACGGCCGTTTTTTTAGGAAATAAAAGTAATATATTAAATAATATTGAAAAGAATATTAAAGAAAAATCTACAAGGGTAATAAAAAACATAACTTGGTATGTGTATATTTTAGTTTTAATAGTAACTTTCATATTTTTTGCAAGATATATAAAAATAACACCTAAGATATTATATTTTGCTACAAATTTTAGACAAGCACAAGAAAAAGAGTTTGAAATTTGCGATTTGCTTAAAGTATATAGTATATATAATAAAGATAATTATATAATAAATAATGATATTGTACAAAAGGCTACCCAAGAAGATATTGTAGAAACTAATGAAACATATAATAGTGAATTTGAGGCAATAGATGCACTAGCTAAAGAATATGAGTTAGAAGATGTATTTTTAGCTAAATCATCACAAGTTACAGTAACTGAGAACTCAAATTCTATTCAAAGAATAACAATTGATACAATGAAGGTATTAAATTATTCAAGTAAAAGGGATTTAGATTTTAAAGCATTATCAGATTCTAATATAACTCTTACAAAGGCTAGTGATAAAATCTTGTTATATAATACTCATACATCAGAGTCATATACAAATAGTGAAAATTATCAATTTGAATATACTGGAACTATGCGTACAACAGATGCAAATTATAATATGTTGGCAATTGCAAGTGAGTTTGCAAGCAATTTAAATTCAAAAGGTTTTAACGTAGTACATGATACAACTCCTCATGATTATGGTACATATAGTAATTCTTATGCAAGATCAAAAATTACTGTACAAAACGCTTTATCTAAAATGGGTGGAGCTGGTATTTCAATAGATGTACATAGAGATGCCGTGGCGGATTTAAGTTATGGACCATCTGTAAATATTAAGGGAATACAAGTAGCACAACTTATGTTTGTAATGGGAGTTGGTAGTGATACTACAGATAATCCATATTATGAAGATAATTTAAAGCTTGCATTAAAAATACAGTTGTTAGCAGATAAGGTATATCCAGGTCTTTTTAAACCTATGATTATACGTGATTCTGTGTATAACCAAGACTTAAATAAATACTCTTTGTTAGTTGAAGTAGGGGCAACTGGTAATACAATAGATGAAGCTAAACTTGCAACAAGGTGTCTTACAAATTTATTAAATATCATATATAAAGATTGATATAATATATTAAGTGTGATATAATGACAAACTGAAATAAGAAAGGAAGATATATTGTGCCAAATAAATTAGTAATTGTTGAGTCTCCATCTAAAGCAAAGACAATAAAAAAATATTTGGGAAATGACTTTGAAGTAATTGCGTCTCAAGGTCATATTATAGATTTACCATCTAGTAGACTTGCAGTAGATGTAGATAATGATTTTAAACCAGAGTATAAAACTATGAAGGGAAAAGCTAAGATTGTAAATGAAATTAAGACAAAGTCTAAGGGGAAAGAAAAAGTATATTTAGCAACTGACCCTGACCGTGAAGGCGAGGCCATTGCATGGCATATAAAAAATGTATTGAATATAGATGATAAAGAAAAATGTAGAATTACTTTTAATGAAATAACCAAATCGGCAGTAAAAAATGCAGTAAAAAATGCTAGATGCGTAGATATTAACTTAGTTAATGCACAACAAGCAAGAAGAATATTAGATAGGATTGTTGGATATAAACTTTCACCTTTATTGTGGAAGAAAATTAAAAAAGGACTTAGTGCTGGACGTGTTCAATCTGTTGCCTTAAAAATAATAATGGATAGAGAAAACCAAATAAAAAACTTTAAACCAGAAGAGTACTGGTTACTCAATGCTAAACTTTCTAAAGAAAATGATATAGTATTTGCAAAATTTTATGGTGATAAAAAAGGAAAGATAGAATTAAAAAACAAAAAACAAGTTGACAATATAATAAATAAAATTGATGGAAGAGATTATATTGTAACAGATATTAAAAAGAGTGAAAGAAAGAAAAATCCACCTCCACCATTTACGACATCTTCACTTCAACAAGAAGCATCAAGAAAGCTAGGATTTAGTGTAAAAAAGACAATGATGGTAGCTCAAAGGCTTTATGAAGCTGGATATATAACTTATATGAGAACCGATTCAACAAGGTTGTCTGATGATGCAAGAAAGATGGCAAAGGATTATATTATATCTAACTTTGGAGAAAATTATTACTTAAATAGGTTCTATAAAACAAAAGATACAGCTCAAGATGCACATGAGGCAATTAGGCCAAGCAATTTGAAAAATAGTGATAAAGTAAATGATAAAAGTGCAGATGAACAAAAATTATATCGCTTAATTTTAAATAGATTTTTAGCAAGCCAGATGCAAAATGCAATATATGATACTACTAAAATTGTTATAGATGTACAAAATTACATATTTCATATAAATGGTAGTGTTATAAAATTTGACGGATATATGAAATTGTATATTGAAGGAAAAGATGAGAAAACACAAAAAGAGATAGATGATTTAGAGGAAAATGATAATACCATTTTACCAGCGTTAGAGGTAGGAAATGTATTAAAACAAAAAGAATTAATATTTGAGCAAAAGTTTAGTGAACCACCTTTAAGATATACAGAGGCAACTTTAGTAAAGGTTATGGAGGAAAAGGGAATTGGAAGACCAAGTACATATGCTCCAACTATTTCTACATTAGAAGATAGATATTATATAGAAAAAGACAAAAAGTATTTAGTCCCAACAAATCTAGGTGAGATAGTAAATAATATGATGGAAGAAAATTTTAAGGATATAGTTGATGTAACATTTACAGCAGATATGGAAAATAAACTTGATATGGTGGCTGAAAATAAAGAAAATTATATCTCTATGCTTAGAGAATTTTATACTCCTTTTATAAAGAACTTAAACAATGTAGAAGAAAAAATTCAAAGAGTAGTAATTCCAGAAGAACAAAGTGATGAAATTTGTGAACTATGCGGAAAACGTATGGTTGTAAAGCAAGGAAGATTTGGAAAGTTTTTAGCTTGTCCTGGTTATCCAGAATGTAAAAATACAAAGCCTTTTATACAAACTTTAGATGTAGCATGTCCAAAATGTGGTGGTAAAGTTTTAGTAAAGAAAACCAAAACGAAGAGAACTTTTTATGTATGTGAAAATAATAATAATAAAGAGGATAGTAAATGTGACTATATTTCTTGGAGTAAACCTAAAAAATAAGAAAAATAATAAAGATATAAAGAATACAAAAAGAGCAAATAAAAAATAGATTATAATAATTAAGTAAGAGAATTAGGCTTAAAATGAAAAATTCTATAAAGACAGATTTTTTATATGCAAGAATTTTAACCATACTTAGCAAACTTTAGAAGTTGGAGACTTCTTGCTAAGTATGGTTAAAGTAT
>CAYSKD010000102.1:0-4249 GCA_964431665.1 uncultured Clostridium sp. | reverse complement strand
GCCTTCAACGCCTTAATAAATATCACAATGGCGCTTTATGATGGCACTAGAGATGACGGTGAAGAAGAGGTCGCAGACGACGATCCCGATCTTTGCTAACAACAAAAAAATCGTTGATTTTACATTTGTAATTTCAACGATTTTTTACATTTTTGATTTGTTAATATTTTAATTATATTATGTTTTTTTTAATTCGTTCATTTCATTTTCTATATTTCTTATACGTTCTTCTATTTTATATGTTCTTTCAACTAATGAATTATGTTTATCAACTTTTTGTTCTAATTTTTCAATCCTATACTTTGTTAGTTTGTTACTTGTAATTATTCCACCAATTGCTCCAAAACAAGTACCTAAAAAAGAGATGCAAGCAACAACAATTGTATTATCCACACTTCCACCTCCTATTGTATTATATGTAAATTTAAAAAAATTGACATAAAAAAGTACCAGAAATTAAACTAGTACTTTAAATATATATTATTCTATGATTTTAGATAAATCAATAGTAAAATTTGCATTCTCATTTTTTGATACATTAATATCTGAAAAAAGATAATTTTGAGATATATCTACTTGCTTTAATTTACTAAGTTCTAATACTCCTAAAAAGGCTGTAACAACTTCAATATTATCACAGCTGTTAGTATTAAAGACTTCGTTAAATACCATTTGTTCATTGCTTTTTAAGTAGTTTACGATTTGATTAACTTTATCTTTTACCGTTACTTTTTCATATAACGCAATCTTCTCAATGGCTTTTGCGTTCTTATTTATTTTATTTCTATTTCTAATTAAAATAGATGAATATATATTGTATAGTTCATTTTTTTCTAAAGCTTGTCCAGTATATATAGTTTGTTTAGTAAAACTTATTTTTTCAACAGGTTTACTGAAAGAGCCAAAATTTTCGTTATACATATCAAGTATTTTTGACGATACCTCTTTATATTTTTTATACTCTATAATTCTATTTATAATATCCTGCTCAGATACATTCTCATCATCATCCTCATCATCTTGTTCTAATTCTGGAAGAAGTTTTCTAGCTTTTATATCAAGTAATGTAGATGCCATTACTATAAATTCACTAGCAATTTCTATATTTTGTTCACTCATTTCATGTAAATATTTAACATATTCATCGGTCAATTCATTTAAGGAAATATCAAATATGCTCATCTTGTTTTTTGTGATAAGATGCAATAATAAATCAAGAGGGCCCTCAAAGTTTTGTAATACAAATTTATATTTCGGTTTGTTTTTTAAAATAATCTCATTCATTTTTATTCCTTTCATTTTGATATTTTAAGGCAATATCTAATGCAATTTTTACCATTTCGTCAAAAGAGCATTGTCTATCTTTTGATGATAAAGCTTCGCCTGTTAACGGGTTATCTGATATTGTAAAAAGACTTAAAGCCTTTTTATTAGAAAGTTTTGCATTTGCATATAGAGCTAAAGTTTCCATTTCAACTGCTAGATATCCTTCATTTGATACTTTTTTTAGTCTTTCTAAACTATTATAGAATAAAATGGATGTAAAAGTTTTGCCAAATATAACTTTATTATCCGTTTTAGAGTTTTCATACTCTTTAGCGATATTTAATAATTGTTCATTTGCTACCAAATCAACATTACTATTAATTTCTAATAAATTTAAATAATTAGAGTCTGAGCCTACACTTTCTGACACTACAATATCCCTAAGTTTTATATCATTATTAAGACTACCAGCACTACCTACTCTAATTATTACTTCAACATCATATCCATCAAACAGCTCTTTTGAATATATCCCCATTGAAGGTATACCCATTCCACTTGCTTGAATAGATATTTTCATTCCTTTATATTTTCCAGTAAATCCATACATATTTCTTACATTATTATAGCATACAACATCGCTTAAGAATTTATTTGCTATATACTCAGCTCTTAAAGGATCTCCAGGCATTATTACTATACTTGCTATATCACCTTTTTTAGCTTCGTTATGTGGAGTTGGAACTAACATTATATCAACCTCTCTTTTACTTTATTTTTATTATTAATATTCATTGTATAAGTTATCATCATCAGATAAATTAAATTTAAAACCTCTTCTATACAAATATTGCTTTTTCTTTATAGGCTCCATATTCTTTAATTTTGTATTTAATAACTTATTTACAATTTCACTTTCATAATTTGTTTTAGCTAATTTTTCTAGTTCATTTTCAATTATATCTTTTTTTACACCTTTTTGCAATAATTTTTGTTTAATTTCATATATAGAATAATTTTTAAGACGCATACATTGTTTAATATATGCGTCTACATATTCATTATCATTTAGATAATTTAAGTCCTCAAGATAAGAAATAACTTCATCTATAATTTTTTCGTCAAATCCTAATTTTTGTAGTTTATTTCTTACCTCTTGGCTTGTTTTTTTAGCTAATACTATATACTTTATTGCTTTTTCTTTTGCTAATTCAAAGCTCATATAATATTCTCCTATTCTTCAATTGATCCTTCATCATCAGTATTACTATCGGCCTCTGGAATTTCTCCCATACTTTTCTCAAAAGCAGTGTTAAAGTTTTCTCTAATTTTAGCCTCTACTTCATCCATTATATCTTTATGTTCACTTAAAAATACCTTTGCATTTTCTCTGCCTTGTCCTATTTTTTGTCCATTATACGCAAACCATGCACCGCTTTTTTCAATTATATTCATATCAACTGCTATATCCAAAACACAACCTTCATTAGATATACCTTTTCCATAAACAATATCAAATACTGCCTCTCTAAAAGGCGGAGCAACCTTATTTTTTACGACCTTTACTTTAGTTCTAGAGCCCATAACTTCTCCATTAACTTTTATTGCCTCTTGTTTTCTTACATCTAATCTAACTGATGCATAAAATTTTAATGCCCTACCACCTGGTGTAGTTTCAGGATTACCAAACAATATTCCTACTTTTTCACGAAGTTGATTTATAAATATTGCAACTGTTTTTGATTTGTTAAGTACTCCGGTTAATTTCCTTAAAGCTTGAGACATAAGCCTTGCTTGAAGTCCTATATGACTATCTCCCATTTCGCCATCAATTTCAGCTTTTGGAACTAAAGCGGCAACTGAGTCTATTACTACCATATCAATTGCACCACTTCTAACAAGCTGTTCTGCAATATCTAGTGCTTGCTCACCTGTATCAGGTTGTGCTACTATTAAATTGTCAACGTCTACTCCTAAATTTCTTGCATATACTGGGTCCAAAGCATGTTCTGCATCTATAAACGCTGCTATTCCTCCTTGTTTTTGCGCTTCAGCAATTGCATGTAAAGCAACAGTAGTTTTTCCAGAAGATTCAGGTCCAAATATTTCTATAACTCTTCCCCTTGGAAATCCTCCAATACCTAACGCTATATCTAAACTTAATGCACCACTTGGTATTGTTTCAACGTTAACATTTCCAATTTCACCAAGTTTCATTACTGCTCCTTTACCAAAATTTTTTTCAATTTGTGCCATTGCTATATCTAATGCTTTTTTTCTTTCTTCAGATATCATAACATTCCTCCTACATTTCAAACATTTGTTCATAAGTATTATACAATCAAAAAAACTTAATGTCAAGCTTTAATTTTAAAATTTTTATAATTTTTCATTACTATTATTAGATATTAACGATATAATTTTTTGATTTAATGGAGATATTACTTCATTTGGTTTTGAAAAATAATATCCTTGTACATATTTAATTCCAAGACTTATTAACATATTTAACACATCTACATTTTCTACGCCAATAGCTATTACTTTACAATTTTTTGAAATAGAATATGTAACTAAATTAGATAAAAATTTTTGCTTTTCTACATCTTCAGTAATATTTTGAATTAGAGATCTATCTGGTACAATATAATCTACATTCAGATAATTTATATCATCAATTGTAAGGGAACCAACGCCAAAATTATCTAAAGCTACATAACCTTTATTTTTGTGTATTGAAGTAATCATCTCTTGTATAGTATTTAAATCTTTCTTTTCATAATTTTGAAATTCTAAAACTATTTTATTTCTTTCCATCATTTCATAAAGTCTAGGCTTATTTATATATTTTTGATAACTTGATAAATCCGAATTTATAAATAACATATCTGCTTCTTTGGCACCACTAGATTCAAATTTTTCAATTGAATTTATCATCATCATCTGTTGTATTTTATCATTTTTACCAATTTCTATTGAATAT
>CAYSKD010000101.1:0-4289 GCA_964431665.1 uncultured Clostridium sp. | reverse complement strand
TAATTACAAAATTATCTACAGCAGGTACAACTGCTATGATACTTGCAATACAAGCGAATCAAGTATTTGCTACTCCTATACCAAAAGTATTAACAATTTTTATTGTAATTGCTATATCTAGTTTCTTTTTACTGTGTAGCTTTCTAAAAATTGGTGAACAGAACTTCGACAAGTTCTTTTTGGTACTATAAAAGTGTAATAGTTAATTACAATTAAGTAATTGATTATTACACTTCTTTTTATTATGATTGAAGTGATTGGATAACGTAGGTCTTTTAGAGATAAAGTTCTCGTCATAAAAAGTGTTATCCAACCTTCACATAATATATTCGTTTAAGCAAGTTGAGATTGAAATAGTTCTCGTGTAATGAACCAAAATGAGAATATGTAGAAGAGTTGGAACCAATCATAATAAAAAATAGAACTGAAAGGAAATGAAGAAAAAAATGAAGTATGGAGTTGGAGTAGATGTATCTAAAGGTAAAAGCACAATAGCGATAATGTCAGTTGAAGGAGAAATAATTGAAGATCCTTTTGAAATCAGCCATGACATTGATGGTTTTGCAATCTTAGAAGATAAATTAAAAAAGTTACCAAAAGAAGATCTTAAAATCGTAATGGAAGAAACTGGAACTTATCATTTGCCAGTTTTGGGATACTTATTGGATAAAGGATATTTTGTTACTGCAAAAAATGCATTAGAAATCAAGAAATATTTAGATAGAGGATTAAGAAAAGCCAAAACAGATAAAAAAGATGCATATAAGCTTGCAGAATATACTTGTGATAATTGGTATAAATTAATTAGAGTTAGAGAAAATGACGAAATTTATGACGATTTAAGATTTTTATCAAGACAATATTTATCTACAATTTCAGTACAAGTAAAGCAAAAAGTAAATTTTTCTAATTTATGTGACTTATTGTTTCCAGGATATTATCAACTATTAGATGATAATATATTTATTTTAGCTTTAGAAGTATTTAAGAAGTACTATCACCCTGATATAGTAAAAAACATCAAAGAAAGCCAATTTATAAAAGAAGTTGATAAAATTGCAAAAAAATTAGGGCATAAAGGTGCAGGTATAAGCTTAGCAAATAAAATTTATACACTAGCACAAAAAACAGTTTCTCCACGCCCTAATAATTCATATGCACAACTTTCAGCAAATAATTGTGCTGATACTTTAATAGCAACAATTAAAGCATCTAAGGCTATTATAACAGAAATGGACAAACTTGCAAGAGAATTACCAGAATATGATGTAATAAGTGAAATACCTGGTTGTGGAGAAAAATTAACACCAAGAGTAATTGCTGAAATTGGAGATGTAAGAAGATTTAAAAATGCAGGCAGTATAATAGCTTATGCAGGTCTTGATGCTCCACCATATCAGTCTGGGCAATTTGAAGCGACTAACAGACATATATCTAAGCGAGGGAATAAATATTTAAGAAAAACTGGATATGAGGTTATGAAATCAATTAAAAGTAATACAAAGTGTAATAATGAATTAAGAACATATATGTTAAAAAAAGAAGGTGAAGGAAAATTAAAAAAGGTAGCTAAAATAGCGGGATTAAATAAATTTCTTAGAATTTATTATGGAACTGTAAAGAAAAAATATAAGGAATTGAATATTTGGTAAATCGCAGACGTTTACATAACTTAAAAAAAGACCTAGAGATAGGTCTCTTTAGTACAGAAAGATATTATACGAAAAGAATTACTAGACTTGTAAAAAGAAAGTATTTGAGAAGAACAAAATCTACTTTAGTGCTAGATGAAGTAGGCATTGAATATTGTAAGTTATTTAACTTTGAATATACTCCTCTTAATAGAAATCAAAAATACTTTCCAAGACTACTTTATATTAGTAATCTAGGAGCATTTTATCATTCCACAAGTAATATACACTATATTCCATCATTTGCTATGAAAGATAAAGAGATGTTTACAATTACAGCTAGAAAATTTATAGGTGTATTTGATATAAATGGTATTGAATATCTTGCTTATCATATATCACAAGAACATGACCATAAATATCTAATGTCAGTAATTTACGATATTCAAAAAGAGCATAAATACAAAAATATTATAGTTTTTGTAAATGATATTAAAAGAATAAATTTACAGGAGTTTGCTTTTGGTAATAATCAAGTATTAATAATTGAAGATAATGAGATAAATCGTGAAAAACTTAAATTTTTAAATAGCATAAATTGGAGTAGAGCAGTTCAAAACTCATATAAAAATAGTGTTTATCTGGCAGAATATAATTTTTGTGATTATACAGATTATAAAGATAAGTATGTATCATATTTTTACTTTTTAGATACTGAAAAAATCAATAGAATTAAATATTTTTTAAGAGAAAACAAGAATAAAAATGCAGATATTATTTGTAGTAAAGAATTAAAAGAACAATTACAAAAAGAACTTCCAAACGTAAGATATATAACAATAGATTTGGAAGATTATATAGATAAAGAGCGAAATGTTTATGATTAAAAAGATATGTTTTTACATATTTTTATTTTTTTGTTTAACCTTAAATATATTTTTAGATTTTAATATAAAAAACTATTTTTTAGTATTGGAAAAATGCTTTGGAAAAAATATTGTTTTGACTGGAAAAATATATGCCATTATTTGCTTCATAATTGCCCTTATTTCAATTTATATCTTGTGCTATTATATGGTATGGAGATATTAAAATACTTGTGCCAGTTACTCATTTTGGAATAGAAAAAATAAATAAATCAATGCTTAGAGGAATGCTTGGAGCAGAGATAGACTTTATTATAATAGAAATAGATGAAACATCAAATATTGCAATAGCAAGTAGAACTGATGCAATGAAACTAAGGTCAGAGATAGAACTTCCAAAGTTAAAAACAAATGATGTTGTAAGAGTAAGAATAATTGCTGTAGGAGTAAAACATATAATTGTAGACTTATATGGAAAAGAAGTAATTATAAAAGCAGACTTTTTGCAACATACCTATATTGTAAATTGCAAAGATATATATATTCCTGGAGAATATTTAAAAGTACGAGTAAAAGAAATTAATATAGAAAAAGACATCTATAATTTAGATGCAAAATGTCTTATAGAGAATCCATATAAAAATATTAGAAAATATATTACTGAAGGTGGAGAATATACAGGAAAAGTAATCGCATTTCCGAAGAAAAATAGTGGTGTTATTGTTCAATTAAATTCTTGCAATATTACTTGCCTTGTAAGAGTTCCAGCAAAATTTAATAATTATCCACATTATATGCAAAATGTGTTAATAAAGATAACTGAAATAAATGAAACAAAAAAGTTAATTTATGGGTATTTAATGAGGATTAACTTAAAATAAAAAGTATGTGCATTCGCGGAACACATACTTCTTAATGACAATTTATGATTTTAGTCATTATATATTTTTACATACATAGTCGATAGAGTAATCTTTACTCTACTTGCAATTATAAAACAAAATTAGTTAAAAAGTCAATGAAATTTTGTTTGCTCGCTTGATTTTTAATAGAAAAATAAGTATAATACTTAAGTAAGATGAGAGAAGCAGAGTGTGGTGGTCGCTATCCTACATAAGAGAGGAGGCGATGCCAATGTTATTAGAACAAGTTTATTTACTTTTTATTTAC
Organism: uncultured Clostridium sp.; assembly: GCA_964431665.1. Classification (GTDB taxonomy): domain Bacteria; phylum Bacillota; class Clostridia; order TANB77; family CAG-465; genus CAG-465. The sequence continues at coordinate 622 of CAYSKD010000101.1, read as the reverse complement.
ATACTTTTTATTGAACTTGCAATGGTAACTGTTGTCGCTATTGCCTTATTCGTAGCACTTGTTGTTACAATGAGAAAATTAGACAGCAAAAAAACACATCTCTGCCTGGCCGTTAGAGATGTATCTAAAAATATATTTTTAATGACCGCCACATTCTGTGGTATCTCATCTTTCTATAGTTATTATACTCGAAGAATTAAAAAAAGTCAATATATTTTAAAATTTTAGGTCCAACTAGGACTTTATTTTTTTTGAGGTGATAATTTATGATAGATAAAATAAAAGTATTAAATTTTTTACAAGACTTTGGATGTGCTAAATTGGAGCATTTACAAGTATTATTTAATGATAAAACTAATAATTTCAAAGATATATTAAATAGTAATATGGTAAGTAAAAAGGGAGATATATTTGTATATAACACTAAAAGAATAGATAATAAAATGTTAATAGCATTAGATATTTTGTGCAAATACAAAGCAAGATTATCTAATTATTATATAGGATATGAGCCAGTAATAATCTCGTTTTTATCAAATTAATAAACATTTGACTAGATTATTCTAGTTTTTTTTATTTAATATTAGTGATGAAAAAACGAAAGGAATGAAAGAAATGGGAA
>CAYSKD010000100.1:0-4317 GCA_964431665.1 uncultured Clostridium sp. | reverse complement strand
TACTCAAAGTATATAAATTTCAAAAAAGTGTGACATATGTTTGACTAATCTACAAGTATTCGACAAATTCTTATTGTTATCTTGTTTAAAAATATAATTTATGATATATTATTGACATAGGAGGGAGATATTATGTCTGAGCAAAATATAGAATATGAGAGAACTAAAATACAAAATCAAATATTAGATTTAGAAGAAAAATATATGCATATAATAGAAGGAATAGTAACATCTCCAGTTTTTTTAGCTGACTTAAAACATATAGAGGAAGAAACACAAGAATACTATGAATTATTACAAGAAGTATGGGGAAAAAAGAATAAAATAAAAGAGGCATCTGAAAGACTATTAAGACATCATATGTATACATCATTTCCAAACGCAACTAAATTTTATGCTTCACCTATAAGTTGTGATATTGCTTTAGAATTAGAAGATATAATATTAAATATAGATGTAAAGACAATTGATAAAGTTGGAAATAAAGGTGAATTATCATCGACTCAATTTGAACATAATCAAACTTCATTTTTGAATAATCCAGTTTTAAGTGCAGGAAGTTTTCTGGGATTTAAGGTAAAGTCGAATTTACAAGCTATTGATTCAAAAACAAAGAAACCATTATTAACATATTTAGTTAAAATAGGATATTCTGATGATGGTAAAGGCATATTTAAATTGATAAATGAAGATGAACAGCCAAGTATAGTAGTAACCTGTTTACCTAATGGTGTATTAAGTAATTTATTTGATAATGATTTGTTTTTGAACTTTAAAGATTATGTATATTTTGACTCACATGATGGTATTTATTATAAGCCAAAGTATATCACATCTTTAGATGAATTTAGAAATTTATCTACAACAAATAAATTTTCAAGAATTGAACAAGTGACAGATATTCCTAAAAATTGGGAAAGAATTGAAAGTAAAACTAAAGTAGGTTATTATGATGATGAAAATAATAGGGTATGGTATGTAGTATCTAAAAAAAGTGGTAAACACTGGGATATATTCTTACAATGTGTTAAATATGGAAATACAGCAAGGTTTAATGATGAATGGTTAGAAAAAAGATATAATTCAAAAAATGAAGAATGGTGTGGGGAACACAAATACTTTAAAATATATGATTCATTAGTATCTTGGGGAGAAAAATAATACTAAAAAACAGATAATTTAATTATTATCTGTTTTTTTAGTATTGCTTTCTAATGATTTATATATTCCTGAGGCTATTTGTTCAGCTAATTTCACTGGAACAGCATTTCCGATTTGTCTATATATAGTATTTAAACTTCCAACAAATTCATAATCCATTGGGAATGTTTGCAACATAGCACATTCTCTGGCGCTTAGTCTTCTTTCTTTATTTACGTGTATTTCAGGACTTGTTGCAGTTATTGTATCACTCGGCCTATCCCAATTTGTTATTCTTAATGATTGCTCGAATTTGATTTCTTTTTCTACCATTGTAGTAACTTGCTCATCGTATTTGTCATCAAATTTAAACATTTTTTTTAGTTCCCACCAATCAGAAGGCTTTGGAATACTTCCAGAATTATTGTCTTTTCTAAACCAATGTCCAGCAGTATATTTATAACCAAAATGGTCATCTACCTTTTTTGTTGTATATCCTGATTTATCTCTCCAATATCTTAGGTAATCACAAATATCTGCTTGATTTACTTCAAATTTTCTACCCCAAAATTTGTCATACACATTTGTAGCTGCAATATGATTATAAATTTTAGAACCATTTTCTAATGTTATAGGATAATCACTAAGTTTTACATCACTGAGAAATCCTATAGTTTGCTTTACAGTAACAGGATCTTTTAACCCTTTTTTAGATTTGTATTGTTTACTATCTACCCAATGTGTAGGGGCTGGAAATGGATTTTCAATACCTAATCTATTACCAATAATAACAAGTCTTTCCCTAGCTTGTGGAACACCATATTCAGCAGCATTTAATAGCCTAGCATCTACTTTGTATCCTAATGATTCAAAATCTTTTTTTATCATTTCAAATACTTTACCTTTTTCCATAGATAATAAACCTTTAACATTTTCAGCTACAAAAAATTTAGGTTTTTTATCTTTTATTACTCTTAGCATTTCTTTATATAAAAAATTTCTTTCATCTTTCATACTTCTCTTAGTATTTGCAACTGAAAATCCTTGACAAGGGAATCCCCCAATTACTAAGTCTATATTATCAGGAATTTCTGAACTATCTATTTTAGTTATATCTCCATATACTACATTTTTACTTAAATTTTTTTTGTATGATTCAACAGCTTCTTTAAAGAAGTCATTTGCCCATACTATATCAAATCCAGCTTTGTCAAATCCAAGATCCATACCACCTGCACCTGAAAAAAGTGAAACTACTTTAAAATCACTCATTTTATATTAAAACCTCCCTAGATGTTTTTTATTATAACAGAGTTTAATAGAAAATGCAAACTCTGCGATTAAAAATATTATATAACTTATTAAAAGAAAAAGCAATAGTTGCGACTGAAGATATTATACAATTTTTTATAGAAAAAAGTAATAGTTGCGAAAAAAATTATTTTAAATTAATTGAAAAAGAAAGAATTTTATTGTATAATAGGCATAGTTCCAAAGTGTTCGAATTACCCTTCTTTGGGCTATTGAAAAATAGCGAGAACTTTTTAGTTCGCATTTTACGTAGGAGTATTTGTCTGAATATCTAAGACAGAATGTCTAAAACAAACTGTCCTTAGCACATACGTGCATTAGATATACGATTATATATGAATATACGTAGATTTACTTTGCAAATTATGCGAAGGACATGGAAAATAGTTAGTTCCGGAAGTAATACCATTCACAATCCAAAATTAGAAGCGAAGGGCTTTTATGAAATATGTAAGCGCGCAATAGATTTTATAAATGTTCTAATTTATATATGGAGGTGAATGAAATAATGATGTTACCAAAAAAGCAGATACAAAAGTTAAAAATTCAGTTATTAGAAAGAATAATTGAAGTAATACCTGTAATTATAGAATTTTTAGTAGTATCAATAATTGGAACTTACTTAAGGTGGAATCCATCAATAATAGTAACAGTGATAGCTGCTATCGTTGGTAATAATATTATCACTATTATTGTGAGAAATTATAAAGATTCCAAAAAAGACTAACTAATTTCCCTTTTTATAAGTAAATTAAATTAATTAATTAATTAATTTGTTTATAAAAGGGGGAATTTTTTATATGGATTTAACAACTTGTAAACTTTATGGAGTACAAAGAAAAAGAGACTTATCTAATATTTTAAAAATAAATTGTAAAGAAATAAATAAAATAGTTAATTCGTATAAGCCATATATAGCTAATAAAAGTAAAAAAAGACTAATTGAACCAGTTAGTTCAGTAGAATTAAAAAAAGTTCAGAAGAGAATTCAAAATCTATTAAAAGAAATAAAATATGATAGTAATGTTTTTTCTGGAATATCAGGGAGATCATATATAGATAATGGAAGATTGCATTTAGGATGTGAATATGTTGTAGCATTAGATATTAGCAAATTTTTTCCAAATACAAGTAGAGAAAAAGTTTATAATTTTTTTAAATATGATATGAAAAATAGTAGTGATATAGCAGAAATTTTAACTAATTTATGTACAATTGATTTAAGCTATATAGCTGATATTGATGAAGAAGTAATTAAGTATATTAGTGAAAATAAAATAAGATATAAAAAGCATATTCCAACAGGTTCTTCTATAAGCTGTATTTTATCATATTTGGTAAATTATAAAATGTTTGATGAAATTGTTAAATTAGGAGAAGAATATCGTTGTAAAACATCAATATACGTTGATGATATAGTTATTTCATCGACTGAGAAAATTAATAAGCAACTTATAGATAGAGTAATGGGTATTATAAAATCAAGAGGATATTCAATTCAGAAAACAAAATTAAAATTCTATGATAAAAACGAATTTAAAAGGATTACTGGTAATATTATTTCTAAAGATGGGAAAAAGTTGGTAATACCAAATAAGATAAGATACAAGATGATAAAACTAAAAAAGAATAGAAAAATTGAAAAAGATAAAAAAGAAGCAAAGTTAAAAGGATATAATCAAGTAATATATCAGATAAATAAAGAATAGATAAAATATGTTGTAAGTAAACTAAAGTGTGAAAAATGACATTTAAACTCAAAAGTCAGATTTCACACTTTTTATATACAAATTATTACTAAAGTGCAAATTTAAAAAATGCACACCAAATTTTTAAAAAAATGTATATTAGAATATTCATTAATTA
>CAYSKD010000099.1:0-4332 GCA_964431665.1 uncultured Clostridium sp. | reverse complement strand
TTAATTTGTCTGAAAAATACTTAAAAATAAATACTTTCTCGGCTCAATTCATTTATTGTAGATTCTAAGAAAAATCCTTTATTCTTTCTTATTTGTTCTTGCCTGAGTTAAATTTTTTCCTCTATCTATAATATCTCTTTATATTTTCTAATGCACTTTTTTCTAGTCTTGAAACTTGAGCTTGTGATATTCCTATCTCATTTGCCACCTCCATTTGTGTTCTTCCATCAAAATACCTTTTTACAATTATCTCTTTTTCTTTATTATTTAGCTTTTTCATTGCTTGTATTAAACTTAATGTTTCTGTCCAAAATTCATCTGTATTTTTTTGATCTCTAATTTGATCAAGAATATATATCTTTTCTGACCCATCATTATATACAGGTTCTTGTAAAGAAATTGGATCTTGTATAGCATCTAAACTAAATGCTATGTCTTCTTTACTTATATCCAACTCTTTTGCAATCTCTTCAACTGTAGGGTCCTTTGACTTTTCTTTATTATATCTTTCTTTAAATTGTATAACCTTATAAGCCAAGTCTCTTGTAGATCTACTTACTCTTATACTATTATTATCTCGTAAATATCTTCTAATTTCCCCGTATAATCATCGGCACAGCATAGGTCGAAAATTGAACTCCTTGTGTTAAATCAAAATTATCTATTGCTTTTATTAAACCTACACATCCTACTTGAAATAAATCGTCTGCTGTTTCCCCTCTTCCTCTAAATCTTTGTATTACAGAAAGTACTAATCTTAAATTTCCGTATATAAATGTTTGTCTTGCTGTTTCATCACCATTTTTTATTTTAATAAATAACGTGTCCTTTTCTTCATTAGTTAAAACAGGCAATTTAGCAGTGTTAACTCCACTAATTTCTACTTTATTAATCAAAAAAGACCTCCTCGAAAAAAACATTAAACCTAGTTTTTCCAATAAAATCTTTTTTATACTTAATATTCTAATTTATATTTTAAATTTCTTACTAAAAAGCCCCTAGAGGCTTTTATATGTTCTGTTACTTGATAATGGTTTCTCATATATAATATCTGAAAAATACTTAAAAATAAATACTTTCGAATGTGATTGGAATGAGTGTATAGATTCTTAAAAAATTAAAATGAGGAAGCGATGGCTTTCGAAGAAAGAGCAGCGAGAGGCTCGTTTTAATTTTTCTTAGAATCTATAACAAATGAATTGAGCCGAGAAAGTATTTATTTTTAAGTATTTTTTAGACAAATTAATATAAAACCATTAAACAGTAACGTTAAATATATAAAATTCTTGTCAGTTTATTGATATTTTTGTTAATATGTAGTAAAATAAAAATTACTTAGATTATGTACGGAGGTATCAGTAGATGATAGAGCAATTATTTTTTATAACAATTTCAGTTGTACTCTTTGTAGCAATATTTTTTAAAATGATAAAAAGGAACGATACAGGTTATATTGTAATATTGCTTTTAGAAGCATTAGGAATTATAATAGATGGTGCTAGAATTATATTTGATATAAATAATACCTTTTTGAAAATATTAACTTATAGTATATCGATTATTATACCAATTCTAATACTAATTTTAGAATATAGAAATATAGATATAATGAATTTGATAAAATTTGTAAAAGTAAGATTTTTTATAGCAACAGAAAATACAAAAAAGGCCAAGGAACTTTTAATAAAATTAGTAGAGAAAGATACGAATAATTATAATGCTCATAAATATTTAGCAACAATATATGAGAAAGAAGGAGGAATAAGAAAAGCGATAGATGAATATGTAATATGTATTGATATAAATAAAAAAGATTATAATTCATATTATAAAGTAGCCATATTGTTAGAGGATTTAGGCAAAATAGATGAAGCAATAGAAATGCTATCCAATTTATTAAATAAAAAAACAGATTATTATGATGCTACTATTGCTTTAGGAAATTTATTAATTGAAAAAGGAAATTACAAAGAAGCGATTAGTAGATATTCAGAAGCACTCAAAAATAATCCAATTAGTTTTGAATTAAATTATGAACTAGGAATAGCTTATACCATGTTAAATGATTTTCAAAGTGCAAAAGAATGTTATGAAAGAGCAGCAGAGATAAATAGTTTGTGTTATAATGCCAAATATAGTTTAGCTCAAATTGCCTTATTATATAAAGATTTAGATTTAGCAGAAGAATATTTTCAAAAATCTTTAGAAGATGAAGATTTACAAGCAGATAGTTATTATGAGTTAGCAAAAATAAAACTTATGAAAGGACAAAAAGACATAGCAATAAAATATACTAATATTGCAATAGATATCGAAAGTAAACGAATCACACTAAAAATAAAAAAAGAGCCATTATTTATACCAATACTATCTAAAATATCAATTCCGTTTAATTTAGAAGAAAAAGAAGAATGTAAACTTACAAAACAAGAGCTAAAAGCTAAAGAACATTTAGAAAATACTTCTAATATAACTATGAATATGGGATACATAAATGTAAGAAAAGATAAACAAAAAGATGAGCAAAGAAAAAATGAAATAGAAAGAGAATCTTAATATATTATAAAGTTGTTACAATTCACAGCTCTTAAAAAACCTCGCCCATCTTGCTGTAAATTATGTTTTTGGGACTTAAAATGAACCGCTCCAAAAACATAATTTACACGTGGGCTACTCTAATTTTTGAAATTTAAGTCGTGTACTGTAACATAAAGTTAAGGATTGAGTCCTATAATTTAATTATAGGACTCAATCTTCTTTAAAAGCTAAATAAACTTGTTATTCTACTGTTACAGATTTAGCTAAATTTCTAGGTTTATCAACATCTAAGCCTTTTTCTTTAGAAACATAATAAGCAAGTAATTGTAAAGGAACAATAGTAACAATAGGAGAAAGGTATATATTAGTATCAGGTACTATAATTACATGATTAAACATAGTTTGATCAATCTGTTTTACTAAACTTTCTGATATAACAATAGTAGTTATAGCACCACGTGTTATAATTTCTTCTATATTACTAACTGTTTTTTTAAGTAAAGACTCATCTGTTATAATTCCAACCACATTAATTCCTTTTTCAATAAGAGCAATTGTACCATGCTTTAATTCACCAGCAGTATAGGCCTCTGAGTGAACATATGAGATTTCTTTTAATTTTAAAGATGCTTCTAATGCAGTAGTATAATCAACTCCTCTACCTAAGTAGAATACATCTTTTTCTTTAAATAAATTAGTAGCAATTTCATGAGGTTGCTTTGTATCTTCTAATACTTTTTCAATTTTACTTGGAATCACAAGTAAATCTTCTTTTATTTCATCCAAAATTTTTTTATCACATTTATTTAACAATTCAGCAAAATGAACAGCAAGTAAAGTTAAAAGTGTGATTTGCGAAGTATAGGCTTTTGTAGAAGCAACAGCTATTTCTGGGCCAGCATGTGTATAGATTGCAAAATCTGCTTCTCTTGCAATTGAGCTTCCAATAACATTTGTTACAGATATTGTTTTGGCTTTGTGTTCTTTAGAAAGTTTTAATGCAGCTAAAGTATCTGCTGTTTCACCTGATTGACTAACAAATATACAAAGTGTTTTTTCATCAATTAAAGGACTTCTATATCTAAATTCTGAAGCAACATCAACTTCAGTATGAATTTGGCATAAATGTTCAAAAGTATTTTTTACTCCAAGTGCTGCATGCATTGCAGTACCACAAGCAATAATATATATTTTACTTAGATTATTTAAATATTCTTTTGTTATATTTAATTCATCAAAATTACATTTATTATCATTTAATCTTGAACCAATTGTTTCTCTAACAGCTGTAGGTTGTTCCATAATTTCTTTTAACATGTAATCATCATATCCGCCCTTATCAGCTGCCATTGCATCCCAAGTTATAATAGTAGATTCTTTTGTAAATTCATTTAAGTTATTATCATAAAATTTAATAGAGTCTCTAGATAATACTACATATTCAAAATTTTCTAAAAGATAAAAATCTTTAGTATAACTTAAAATAGCAGGTATGTCAGATGCTAAGTAGTTTTCACCAATACCTTTTCCTATAACTAAAGGACTATCTTTTCTAACAACAATCATATTGTTTGGCATAAGTTTTGACAAAACCTCAATTGAGAAACTTCCAATTAATTTATCACAAGTAGCTTTTACAGCTCTTAAAAGTTTTTTATCATCATTTTTAGTATCTTTTGTATAATTAAAATGAATTAAATTAGGAATAACTTCTGTATCTGTATCTGATACAAATTTATAACCTTCTTTTTCAAGCATCTTTTTTAATTCAACATAATTTTCTTTACTTGTCGC
>CAYSKD010000098.1:0-4418 GCA_964431665.1 uncultured Clostridium sp. | reverse complement strand
ATGGTGGGACTCGAACCCACATGGTTTCCCGCATGATTTTGAGTCATGTGCGTCTGCCAGTTCCGCCACACCGGCGTAATAAAAAAGATGTACTATTAAATACATCTTAGATTATACATTATTCTTCCTTAAAAATCAAGTTTTGCAAGCAATATTTTGCACATATTTTTACTATGCTTGTTTTATTATTTCTTCTTTCTTTGTATAGTCATCTATATCTGAATATTTTTTAGAATAATCCATACTTTCAACATCCAAATCATCCTGTTTCTTAAATAATTTAAATCTATCTTTCATATAATTTCTTCTATCCTTTTCTTTAGTTCTTAGCACTTCTCTATCTTGTAAATATTTGTTAATTAATCCCTCCATTGGATTAAAAGCATATTCATCTTTTATATTTAATATATATTTAGGCTCTAGCTCTATTGCATATTCTAGTGCACTCATAGCTTTTTCAAACTCTTTTTTTGTTGCATATACTATCGCAATTTTATAATACGCTTTTTTGCCATATAGACCAGAAGTAAGTATTTTTTTGTAATCTTCGATAGCTGTATCATAATCTCCTTTTGCATAATTAATATTTCCTAAATTATAAAAAGCGGTGTATAAATCTGGCTTTATTCTTCCAGCATTTTCAAATGCCTCTTTAGCACTATCATATTCTCCAAGTTCCATTTCTATTATAGCAATGTTATAATAAAGTTCATAAGAATTTGGAAACTTTTCTAATGCCTTTCTATATACTGATACAGCCTCTTTAAATCTTCCTTGACGTGTAAGGCATATTCCCATTGCTTCTCTTGCTTCATAAAAATCCGGCTTTATTTTAATTGCCCTATTAAACATTGCAAGTGCAGTTTCTTTTTTGTTTGTCTCATCTAATATAATACCTAACTCATAATATGATTTATAATCATTTTTATCAAGCTCAATTGCAAGAGCAAATGAATCTCTTGCATTTATAAAATCATTTATGTTTTTGTAACATTGACCGAGTATATATAAATATTCAGCTTTTCTTCCTTCATAAGAGACCAACTTTGCAATATAATCTATAGCTTTTTTATATTCTTTCGAAATATATGCATATTTCATCTTATAATATAATATTTTATGAGTTAAGACAATATTATTATATTGTAGAAATGTTGCAATTATTGGCACAAAAATATCAAATAAAAATATTAATATTTGTAAATAAATTGGTATATATATTTTATTAACTGTAAAAAATATATACATGCCACCAAATAAAGCCATAAGTGGTATAATTATTAAGTTTTCTGGTGCATATCTTTTTATATATCTAACACTTAATAAAGCCATTAAAACTATTGCTACAAATGATATTGTAATTTTTTCTATTATCATATATTTTACCTCTATAAATTATATTTGCATTATATAATATAAAATTACTTGTTTCAAGTATAATGACAGCATTAGACAAAACTCGCCTAAATTAGTTAAAAATTCTAAAAAAGTTTGACTAATATCTGTTTTTTTAGTATAATTTTTGATATATAATATTAAGTAAAAAGGATGGGATAAAAATGAGAAAATTTGAAGCCTTAAAAAATATAAAAAATATACATATGATCGGCATCGGTGGAGTTAGCATGAGCGGTATTGCAATTATCTTAAAAGAAGCTGGATTTAATGTTACTGGTTCAGATAAAAATGATGGTGATATGATAAACATATTAAGGGAAAATGAGATATTTGTATTTATTGGATCAAATGCTGAATTAGTAAAAAATGCTGATATTGTCGTTTACACTTCAGCAATTAATCAACATGATCCCGAGTTTGTAAGAGCTAAAGCTTTAGGTATTCCAACTTTTGAAAGAGCTAAATTTTTAGGATTACTCCTACGAAGTTATAAAACGCCTATTTGTATATCTGGTACTCACGGTAAAACAACAACTACCTCTATGACAGCATCAATATTTATAGATGCAAAACTTGATCCTAACATTCAAATAGGAGGAAAATTTAAAAAATTAAATAATAAAAATTATAGGATAGGAAATTCAGATTATTTTATACTAGAATCTTGTGAATATGTAGATAGTTTCTTAAACTTTCCTCATCAAACTGCTACTATATTAAATATAGATGAAGACCATTTAGATTATTTTTCTGGAATTGAAGATATTAAATCCTCATTTAAAAAGTTCATTTTAATGCTTCAAAAGGATGGAATTCTAGTTATAAACCAAGATGATATAAATTGTATGAATGTATATGAGGAAATTAAAGATGACCTTAAAAGAAATAATATTAAAGTATATACCTTCTCTATCAGTGACCCTACTGCTACAATATTTGCAAAAAACATTTCTTGTAATATAAAAGGATTTTATTCTTTTGATGTAGTAAATCCTGATACTCTTAAAAAATATAGTTTTTACTTAACGGTCCCAGGCATTCATAACGTTTATGATGCTCTTGCTGCAATAACAACAGCATATGCACATGGCATATCTTTTTCATGTATGAAAAAAAGCCTTAATGAATTTTGCGGAGCTAAAAGAAGATTTGAACTAAAAAAAGATTTAGGAAATAATATACTTATATATGATGATTATGCACATCACCCAACAGAAGTAAAAGCTACTTTAGCTGCTGCAAAACAAAAGGAACATAATCAAATTATCGTAGTATTTCAACCTCATACTTTCTCAAGGACAAAAGAACTTCTAAATGATTTCTCTACCTCTTTTTCTGATGCTGATATAGTAATAATAACTGATATATACGCAGCAAGAGAAGTAGATGATGGCACTATTTCATCTAAAGACCTTGTGAGTTTACTAAAAAAGAATAAAATAAATGCTGTCCATATATCTAAGTTTGAAGATATTGCCAAATATATAAAAGAGATCGCTTTGCCAAATGATATAGTACTAACTGTTGGAGCTGGTGATATAACTCATTTAAGTGACTTATTATAACAATAAACATAATTAACAAAAACTAACCAGGTTATTTTTTCTACCTGGTTAGTTTATATTATATGATAATTTTAATATATCATTCCATAAACATAAGTTATCTATTAATATACTTGATTTTCTAGTTGAATATATATCATATTCCCTTTTTACATTATTTACACTTAAATCATATTTTATACAAAGATACATTAATATTTTTTTTAATGATATTAATTGTACATTGTTTATATCTTTATTTATGTTTTCAATTATACAAATTCCAATATAATTTTCATTAATATAATTACTTTGACTATGATAAGCCATTTCATCTATTGGAACTAATTGTAAAACACTTGCATTTTCATCTATAACATAATGATACGATAAATATTTTACATCCTGCTTTCTTAATAAGTCTATATTTTTTAGCAATTTTTCTTTACTAGTTATGCCATCACTTGTATGTATAACTATTCCTTTTACTTTTAATATTTTATCTCCACCTCTTATCATTTCATGTATATCAATATAATTTTTCAATATTTTCATAAGATATCACCATACTGTATTTTATTATTAGGTTTATTGATAAGTTACAAAAAATATCATATAATATTAATCAGGAGTAGCATGAAAAAGTCTAACCAATCTTCCACTCATTAAAAATTCAAATCCATTAGCTTCATAATCTTGATTATATATAAATATAAGCATTTTGTGAAAGAATTTTATTATCTTCATACTCATAATTTGCGCCTTCTATTGGTGATTTACCTATAATGTTATAATATTCTTCTAATTCATAAGTATTTTGAATTTCTATTTTAGTAAGATTTTTTTCTGTTGGAATAATTATAACATAGGCTGATATATCTGCTGTTACTCCAGATGCATCATCCCATATAAATAGAGTAGCATTAGAGCTATCATATTCTATACCAGCTAATCTTGCTTTTAATATAGGCCTTCCGTTAGCTACATATGAGAATACTATATAATTCCAACTTCTATTTGTATATTTTTTTTCAAGGTTCCATTTACTACAATAATTAGCATAATCTGAATAATTCATAGTTGTATTTACTTCAAATGAATTTATATCATCGTTCGTATAATTATATAAATCTAAATATTGCAAATTATATTCTCCTGAATAGTCATTTTGAATAATATAGTAATCTTTATTATTATAATTTTCTATATAATAACCGTTATCTCCGTATAATATTAGTTCATCATTTAAGTTATTATAAAGTGTCATACAAATTATCAATCCAATAATTATAAATAAAATTATAAATATAATAACAATTACTAATTTTAAAGAAACTTTTATTTGTTTTTTTTCTTCCACTTTTTTGCCTCCATTTCTTTTGTATAAATAATTTATACAACACAATTATACTATTTTTGATAAATATTTACAAATTATATGTTTTTCAAATATTCTTCTAACTCTGATAATTTAAT
>CAYSKD010000097.1:0-4453 GCA_964431665.1 uncultured Clostridium sp. | reverse complement strand
CCACTTGCTGCATCTTTTAAATTCTCTTGTGTTGAAGGTATTTCACCATCATGTAATAATTTAAACCACATTTTTGCATGCTCTTTTTCATTTTCTGCTGTTTCTTCAAATATACTTGCTATTTGTTCATATCCCTCTTTTTTTGCTTTTGAAGCATAGTATGTATATTTATTTCTTGCTTGAGACTCACCAGCAAAAGCAGCCATTAAATTAGCTTCTGTTTTTGAACCTTTTAAATCCATTTTTTATTCCTCCTTAAAATACCAAAAAATAAGTTTTTTCACTTATTTTTAAGTATATTTTATACCAATATATTAATAATGTCAAGCAAAAATACCTAATTTGAATACCTAATTATAATATAGTTTATAACAAGAAAAATTACTATGAAATTAATCTTAGTAATTAAAACAATTAAGAAATATTCTATTTAACCATTTACCAAATAATCTCATTTATATATAAGATTATCTAAAATAAGAGATCCAATATCATCATCGTAATTTGCAAGAGACTGAACAAATAGTTCTACTCATCTTGTGATATTTTTTACATTAATTCATCATATCCGTAAAATACGCTTTTATTACAATAGTTATATGAGCAACTCCATTTATATCAAGATTAAATGTTTTTTGTTTATTTTCTTCTCCTTTTACAACATTAAAGTGCCGCTTATCTATCCCATAAGGGTTATCATATCCAAAGCAGTATTCATAATACTCATCAAACACCTTCATAATATTAGATAGATAGTTTGTATTTTATTTATTACTTTCTACTTTTAAAATAATTGCTATGACTTTCTTTTTCATACTAATATCCTTTCTTTCATATAATTATTGAAAAACTTGCTTAATCTCTTCTTTTATTATAGAATTATTTTGATATTATGTCAAACTATGTAGAACATAATTTACTAAATTAAATGAAATGGCATAAGAAATTAATTAATAAAATATTATTTTTTATTTTACATAATTTTATGGAAATATTTGACTTTTAATTATATATAATATATAATTAAAATATAATTTGTATGGGATGTGTATTTATGTTTTTTTTATATTTTTTATTAATACTTCTTATTGTACTATTAGTTTTTATAATTACTTCAACTATTATTAAATTAACTTTATTTTGTACTACAAAGTATAAATATAATGATGGAATATTGATACTTCCGACTTTTCTTAGTATTATTAGTTGGATATTTGTTATATCTTTGTGGTATATAATTATAACATACATATTGAATGTAAACTTGACCGATTTATTACTTAACTCTATATTAAAAATATCAGAAGTACCTGAAAATATATATAGCATTATATTAATTACTATTGGATTTATTATAATGGCTATATTACTTCAAACAATTTCATATTTAACCGTAAATATTGACTATACTAAATTAAGTGGAAAAATCAGAATGATGTTAAAAAAAATATCTAAATCGCAAAAGAGCGATTATTCTAACGAGGAATTCATTACACAATTTCAAGAACATAAACGCTTAACTTTTTTAAATGCTCTTGCATCAAGTATTTTTGCATTTTCTATTATATTTTTTACATTTATAATATGTTTTGTAATAGGTCATGTATTAGGAAAAAAATTTATATAATAAAAAAGTGGGCTATAATATAGGTCCACTTTTTAAAATAATGTTTACTTTGTCATAATCTCACACATAAGATTACTAATTTCTGTTGGATTTTCGATATTTAATCCCTCAATTAGCCTAGCTTGTGCATATAATACTTTAGTATATTTCTTTAATGCCTCTTTATCAGTATCATACAATGATTTTAACTTATTTGCAATTTCATGATTTAAATTAATTTCAAGTATTGTCTGAGCCTTTACATCTTGGTTGTTTGGCATCATATTTAAAGTCTTTTCCATTTCAATAGAAATAGCACCTTCAGATGTTAAACAAACAGGATGATTTTTTAATCTATGGGTAAATCTAATATCTGAAACTTCATCTTTTATAGCTTCTTTCATAACCTCAAACATCTTCTTGTTATCTTCATTTTCCTTTTTTAATGTTTCTTTTTCATCGTTAGTATCTAAATCAACATTTTGTGCACTTACATTAGTAAATGTTTTTTCTTGATATTTCATTAGCACTTGAAATACAAACTCGTCTACATTATCTGTTAAATACAATATCTCATATTCCTTATCCTTTACTGCCTCTACTTGTGGTAATAGGTCAATTTTATCTACAGTCTCACCACATGCATAATATATAGTTGTTTGATCTTGTTTCATATTTTCTACATATTCTTTTAAAGTAATTAGTTTCTTTTGAGTTGAAGAATAAAATAGCAATAAGTCTTGTAATTTTTCTTTATTCATTCCATAATCATTATATGTACCATATTTTAATTGTAATCCAAATGTTTTAAAGAATTCTTCATATTTTTTTCTATCCTCTTTTAACATTTTTTCTAATTCATTTCTTATTTTGCTTTCTATATTCTTAGCAATTACTCTTAATTGTCTATCATGTTGTAACATTTCTCTTGAAATATTTAAAGATAAATCTTCACTATCTACAAGACCTCTTACAAATCCAAAATACTCTGGTAATAAATCTTTACATTTATCCATTATTAATACTCCATTTGCATATAACTGTAAGCCTCTTTCATATTCTTTAGTATAATAATCATAAGGTAAATGAGAAGGAATATATAACAATGCGTTATATTTATATTGCCCCTCTACAGCTGTATGAATTACTTTTAATGGATTATCGAAATCATGAAACTTATCTATATAAAAGCTATTATATTCTTCATCCTTTATTGACTTTTTATTCTTTTTCCATATTGGTATCATTGAATTTATTGTCTGTAATTCTTTTACTGTTTCAGTTTCTTCACTATTTTCTTTTTTATGTACATGTTCAACTTCCATAACAATAGGATAATGAATATAGTCTGAATATCTTTTTACAATTTCTTGAATTGTATAGCTATCTAAAAACTTACTATAATTTTCTTCTTCTGTATCTTCTTTTATATGTAATGTTATAGTAGTACCAAAATCTTCCTTATCACATTGCTCTATTGAATATCCATCTGCACCTTTTGAACTCCAGCAATACGCTTTATCTAAATCTATTGTTTTACTTTCAACTTTTACTAAATCACTTACCATAAATGATGAGTAAAAGCCTACTCCAAATTGCCCTATAATATCTATATCTTCGCTCTTTTCGTTTTGCTCTTTAAATGCAAGAGAGCCGCTCTTAGCAATAGTACCTAAATTTTTGTCAAGTTCTTCTTCATTCATTCCACAGCCTTTATCTGTAATTGTTATTGTTCTATTTTCTTTATCTAAGTATATATTAATTTTTAAGTCATCTTTTTTTATTTTTACCTTTTTATCTGTTAATGAACGAAAATATAACTTATCCATTGCATCACTTGCATTTGAAATCAACTCTCTTAAAAATATTTCCTTATTGGTATAAATTGAATTAATCATTAAATCAAGCAATCTTTTTGATTCTGCTTTAAATTGTTTATTTGACATTAAAATTCCCTCTTTCTTTTTATATACCATATTATACTACTATTCTTTAGCAGTGTCAAGTTTAGAGTGCTAAAAAATTTATATAAAAAATGATATGTAAGTTTAACTCACACATCATATTTTATACATATTAAAATTGTGATATTTTTTCAGTAAAGCTCATCTGTATTATCGACTACATTTTCACTCTTATCTGCTATTGCATTAACGTTAACTACTTTCTCTTCAACATTGCTTACAGATTGTCCAAATGTAAAAACTTTCTTTTGAGCTCTTGACTTTTCTTCAAACTTTTTATAGTATTCTTCTTTAGCGTTATTTAATGTTTCTTGCATTGCAGAAAACATTTCATCAACATCATTTTTAGTAAAATCATATACATTACTTCTTGACATTGGTTCTAATATTTCAATTGCATGAATAACATTATTTACCCTCTTTCCTGCATTTTCAATAAATTTTTGTCTTTTTTCTTGATTTACTTCCACTTGTAATTCCCCTTTCAATATTACATTTATACATTACTATTGTAACACAAATTTTAAAATAATGCACATATTTTTTAGACATTTTTTACTTTTTTATTATCCAATCTTCATAAATATTATTAATGAGACAATATACATAATCAAAAAGATTATACCATGTACTTTATTAAGTTCTTTAGAAGTCCTACTAAATAAATAAAAAATACAAAATACTATCGACATCATCGCTAAGCTTATAATCTCAAATAAAGTTATTTTAATATTTACAAGTACACTAGATACACCAAGTATCAATAATATGTTTATAATATTACTTCCTACTACATTTCCAATTGCAATATCATAATGTTTTTTCCTAACTGCACTAATTGCAGTCATTAATTCTGGTAAAGACGTACCTATTGCAACTATAG
>CAYSKD010000096.1:0-4457 GCA_964431665.1 uncultured Clostridium sp. | reverse complement strand
ATGCTAGAAGAAAATAAAAACCTTAATATCTTAAGAAAAACAGGGTTTATGGTAGATATGAAGAACTTAAGATTTATACTACCTGATAATGATATGATATATAATTTTTTATCTAATGATATTGAATTATATATGAAAAAATTCGAAGTGTTAGCAACAGAAAATTTTAAAACAAAAGAAATAAAAAGGCCAAAGTTAGGCTCTATTGGAATTAAGGTAGAAAATGATTTGCTATCAGTAGATTTAAGCAAGTTAAATATAAATATACAAGAGCTTAAGGATATAATGCAAAAATATCAGCTAAAAAAGAAGTATCACAGACTAAAAGACGGAAGTTTTATTAATCTTGAACAAAATGATGATATAGATTTTTTAGACAAGCTAATTACTGGTATGGATTTAAATTATGATGATTTAGAAAAAGACTCTGTTAAGCTTCCAGTAAATAGAATTTTATATTTGAATGAGCTTTTAAAAAGCGAAAGTGTAGCCTTTGTTTCTAAAAATTCTGAATTTAAAAAGATTGTAAACGATCTTGAAAAAGATAGTGTAAATGATGAAGTTAATATACCAAAAAAGATGGAGGGTATTTTAAGAGATTACCAAAAGATTGGATTTAAGTGGCTTAAGGTTTTGGATTCTTATCATTTTGGTGGAATTCTTGCAGATGATATGGGACTCGGAAAGACTTTGCAAGTTTTAGCTATTATTTTGGATTATGTTGAAGGTTGTACACAGCAAGGTACAATAAATAATACTATGGAAAATAGCACAAAGCAAGGTGCAATAAATAATAATATGGGAAATAGCACACAGCAGGGGAAAAACTGCGATAGCAAGAGAAAGGCTAGTCTAGTTGTTTCGCCAAGCTCTTTAGCATTAAACTGGTTAAATGAAGCTAAAAAGTTTGCACCAGATTTAAAAGCAAAAGTAGTTAGAGGAAATCATATTGAAAGGAAGAGAATAATTTCAGAAATCGATAATTATGATTTGGTTATTACTTCTTACGATCTATTAAAAAGAGATATAAAAGATTATGAAGAATTAAATTATAATTTTAAATATATTATTGCAGATGAAGCACAATACATGAAAAATAGTACTACTCAAAATGCAAGAGCTATAAAGAAGTTAAGTGGAGATGCAAGATTTGCATTAACTGGTACGCCAATTGAAAACTCATTAGCGGAATTATGGTCTATATTTGACTTTATAATGCCGGGCTACCTATTCAATTATAGAAAATTTAAAGAATTATATGAAATACCAATTGTTAAAGAAAATGATGCAAAAGCAATGAATAAACTTAAAATGCTAATTCAGCCATTTATTTTAAGAAGAAATAAAAAAGATGTACTTACGGAATTACCGGAAAAGACGATTACTGTTCTTAATAATCAAATGTCAGAGGAGCAAGAGGCAATTTATATGAGCTATCTAGCACAAGCAAGAGAAGATGTTGCAAATGAGATTGATTTAAATGGATTTGAAAAGAGTCAAATTAAGATTTTAGCAATTTTAACAAGGCTTAGACAGATCTGTTGCCACCCGAGCTTATTTATTAAAGATTATTCCGGCAAGAGTAGCAAATTTGATCAATGCATAGATATAGTAGAAGATGCAATAAGTTCGGGACATAAAATTCTGCTATTTTCAGGCTATACTTCTATGTTTGATTTAATGGAGAGAGAGTTTAAAAAAAGAAATATAAAATATTTTAAACTTACTGGAAACACTAAAGTTGATGAAAGAATTAAATTGGTAGATGAATTTAATTCAAATCCAGATATTAAAATATTCTTAATTTCTCTCAAAGCAGGAGGAACTGGGCTTAATCTTACTGGTGCTGATATGGTTATTCATTATGACCCTTGGTGGAATCAATCTGCAGAAAATCAGGCAACAGACAGAGCTTACAGAATTGGTCAAAAAAATAATGTACAAGTTTATAAATTAATTACATCTAATTCTATAGAAGAGAAGATTTATGAGCTTCAACAAAAAAAGGCTGAACTTGTGGACAATATGTTAGACAATAAAACCGCATTTATTAATAAATTTAGTAAAGAAGAAATTATGAGTTTGTTTGAGTAACAGTTACAGTTCACATATAAATTGTAAATCAGTGAGAGATTAGGTATGTATATTATTTTTCAATATATATACTTAATCTCTCATTGAACTGTAACGCAGCAATAAAAATATTTATAAAAATGCTTGAAAAAAAGATATATTATATGTATAATATGGTTACAAAAGAGTAAAGGGAATTGAAAATATATTGTACCTTTACAGGAAAGGAATGGGATAAAAATGAAAGTACAAGTAATAGGAAAGGATTTTAAAGTAACAGATGCTATTAATGATTATGTAGAAAGAAAATTAGAAAGAATTGATAAATATTTTGAAGATGCATCAGCAGAAGTTACAGTTAGAGCAGAGAGAAATGAGCAAATCGCAGAGGCTGTCATTATGGCAAATGGTGAAACTTACAGAGCTGCATCAGAAGAAAAAGATCTATATGCATCTATTGACAAAGACATAGATATATTAGAAGGTCAAATAAGAAAGGCTAAAACTAAAAAAGATAAGATGATGAGAGACGGCTCTATAAAAGATTTAAATATGGATTATTCAGAAGAAAAAGAAATTACAGATGAGATTATAAAGTATTCTTATTATGAAATAAAACCTCTTACACCAGAAGATGCAATGCTTAAATTACAAGAGGTTCCAGCTCAATTGTTCTTGACTTTTATAAATATAGAAACTAATAAGGTAAATGTTATTTATAAATTAAAAGATGGTAAAAATTTTGGTTTAGTTGAACCAGAAGCGTAGGTTAGTGAAATATAATTAAACGTAAAAAATACAAATAAAATTAAAAAAATACATATAAAAGATTGACATAAATTATAAATAATAATAAACTTTGATTACAATGTACATTTTTGAAACATTGAATAATTTATTTAATGGAGGAATTATTATGGGTAACAGTAGTCGGTTTTATGCGGACATTATGTCTATGCATAGAGAGGTCACTGGCTCATGCAACCTAGTAGTGGTCAAACTTCCAAACAGAGAAACTATCCGGTTTGTTGTAGACTGTGGATTGTTTCAAGAAAAGGATTTAGACCAGCAAAACTCTTCAAACAGAAATGATGTGTTATATGACACAAATCCGAAAATAATTGTTACAACTTCTGGTATGGCAACATATGGGCCTGCCCAAGTGTATATACCTGAATATTTGTCAAGGAAAAAAGCCTTAATACAATTTACTGGTTATACTGCGGAGGGAACGTTAGGTAATAGGTTAAAAATAGCTGAAATGGGTGATATAGTACAAGTTGGTGGATTGCTTGTAAAGAAAAGAGCCAATGTGCAGTATACAACGGAATTTTCTGCACATGCAAAAGCAGATGAAATGATTGACTTTTTGAATCAATTTTACAATTTAAAAGTAGTTCTAGTCAATCACGGTGAAACAAATACGAAAAATATCTTTGCGGAAAGAATTTTAGATGAGGTAAGCACAAAAAGAGTTGGAATACTGGGTGCAGGCTATTTCTTTAGAGTTGACCCTTATGGGGTTATAAAAACTCTATCGACAAAATTCCAGTAGTAATTCGATAAGATGTATGCAAGGAGAAAACGTTATGACAAACGAGAGGTATGAACTGCAACATTAAGTTGTTATAATTGGTAATATTAGTAAAAACAGCCATATAGTCTTTGGATTATATGGTTGTTTTAAAGGATAATAAGTTAATAATGGAAAATGTTATTGATGTTGTATATTCAGAAATAGAACGAATATAGTTTACAAATTTTAAGTGCTTATGAGTTTTAATAAAATTATATAATTCTTAATAAAGCCAGAATTCTTGGAGCGTTTTTCTTACAGGTTACGAACTAAATTGTTCTCTTTCTAGAGATATTATATATTAATGTGCAATAAATTACAATACAAGTATAGTAAATATATTATAATGACATCAGTTAATTTCTAGGATGGTATATAAAATGGATGAAGAAATAAGTGTAAAAAAACAATTAAAAATATCAATTCCAATTGCCTTTGAGAATTTGATAAATATATTAATGACACTAGTTGATACTTTAGTTATCTCTCTAGTAGGCACTAAAGAGTTAGCAGCATTAGGTGCTATGTCAGTTATTATCAATATTATGCAAATGGGAATACAAACCATAAATGTTTCTAATAATACTCTTGTAGCAAAATATTTGGGTGAAAAAAATAAAGAAAAAGTCAAACTAGTTACAGGAAATTCTATAATTTTAACTTTAGTATTAGCAATATTAACCATTTTATCAATATTTGTAATACACCCTATATTTCCTATATTATTTAAAGTAGATAAAATTGCAAATACATATCTAATGATAAGATTACTGGGCTTTATTCAAAGTAGTATAGTTACTGTCTTATC
>CAYSKD010000095.1:0-4464 GCA_964431665.1 uncultured Clostridium sp. | reverse complement strand
AGCACATAAAAATAATATAATACATAGAGATATAAAACCACATAATATTATAATTACAGAAGATGGAGTTGCAAAAGTAACAGACTTTGGAATTGCTAAAGCAGTTTCAAACTCTACAATTACAGCTTTTGGAACTACAATTGGTTCAGTACACTATTTTTCACCAGAACATGCAAAAGGTGGATATACAGATGAAAAATCTGACATATACTCTTTAGGTGTCGTTATGTATGAAATGGCAACTGGTAAACTTCCTTTTGATGCAGATTCTGCTGTTTCAGTTGCTCTAAAACATATACAAGAAGAACCAGAAGAACCAATTAAAATTAATCCTAATATTTCAATAGCGCTAAATCAAGTAATAATGAAAGCAATGCAAAAGAGTACAGCAAAAAGGTATCAAAATGCAACAGAGCTGCTTACTGATATATCGGCAGCATTAGAAAAGCCTAATGCTTTAATTGTAAAAAATACAAGTTCTGTAGAAGCAGGAGAAACACAAGTTATACCTATTATTAATGTAGATGAAGATAAAAAAGATGAGTATGATAATGTAGTGCCAAATTTAAGGTCAAGACAAACAAGAAATGCTAATACAAATATTCAGGCAAATAAAGTTTCTCATGTACTTTCCGAAGATGATAAAAAAGCAAATAATTCAAATAATGATAATACACAAGAAAAAGATAATACTAAAAAAGAAAAAAATAATAAAAAGATAATAATAGTTGTTTTATCTATATTTGCTGTTATTATAATTGCTATAGTTGTTATATTTGTTTTAAAAATTAAATCTACAATAGATGCACAAAATTTAGAAAATGCTGAAGTTGAAGTGCCAAGCTTAGTTGGAAAATCATATGAAGAAATGGTTGAAATGTATAATGAAAAGGGATTTGAAATAATACAAGATAAAACAGAATATAGTTCAGAGCAATTAGAAGGATATATAGTATCACAAACACCAGAAAGCGGTACAATGACAAAAGATAAAAAAATATATGTTGTTGTAAGTAAAGGAGAAAAACTAGTAAAGGTTACAGACGTTGAGGGAAAAGATATTAAGGTAGCAAAGTATGAACTTGAAAATACTTTAGGATTTGTTGTAGAGGTAGAAGAAGAAATAAATGAAAAAGTCGCAGCGGGAATTGTAATATCACAAGATGTAAAAGATGAGGAAAAACCTTATGGAAGTACAATAAAACTTAAAGTAAGTAAGGGAGATGGAAAAGAAACAGTTCTTATGCCAAGTGTACTTGGAAAATCAGAAGATGATGCAAAAAAGACTTTAGAAGATATGAAACTTACTGTTAATGTAACATATTCAGAAGATAATACTAAATCAAATGGGGTTGTTCTTTCACAAAGCTATCCTCAAAATCAAGAATTAAAAGAAGGAGATTTAGTAGAAATAACAGTAAATAAACTAATATTATCAAAGACAATAACTTTAGATTTATTAGAACTACAAGGTGGTACGCCACTTGATGTAGAAGAAATAAATATTAAAGTAACTGCAAGTATAGACTCTGGTGCTACAAACACTGTATTTGAAAACTCTTTTGATCCTACAGATGAAAAAGTATCATTTACAATTAATGGATATGAAAATGCTGTGTTAAAAATATATTTAAATGATAAACTTACAAAAGAGCAAACAATTGACTTTTAGTATATAGTAAATGATATTAAGATATACCAAAATATATTAAATATTTTGGTATATTTTCTTTAATTTTAATCTTTTTTATTATTTACTTGTAACGCTAGACAAAATGTAATATAATAGTGATATGTTAGATAAATCAAAAATATTAGAAAGATATAAAAATAAAGAAGAAAGAATATTAGCTTCTAATGCCTTGGATAAAGCATATAGCGTTATAAAAAATGATAAAATTTGTTGTACGAATTTTCTTAATTTGTCAGAACAATTAATTTTTAAAAGCATACTTGACAAAATGAATATTCCTTATGAATTATTACCCAAAAATAAGGATATGTCAAAAAAAATGATTTTTTTAAAGCCGTCGTATATATCTAATTTAGATAGTATTATAGATGATTATATAGTATGTTTAAAAGTAGTACCTCAAACTAAAACAAAAGAAAATATTAAACATAAAGATTATATGGGAAGTATTTATGCTTTAGGAATAAAAAGAGAAACTATTGGAGATATAATTGTAAAGGAAGGTATACGGATATATTTTTGCTACAAAAAATATATCTAAATATTTGAAAAATAGTCTATTTAAAGTATCTAATAGTGAAGTTAAAATACAGATTTTAAACATAAATTTAAATGAAATAGTATCCCTTAATATAGAAACGAAAAAAGAAGAATATATTGTAACTTCAAATAGGGTTGATACTTGTCTTAGTATTATATACAATATAAGTAGAAGTGAAACAAAAAATAAAATAAATAAAGGAGATTTGTATATAAATGATAAGAATATATTCTTCAATGATACAAAGTTGCAACCAAATGACGTTATTTCCTTTAGAGGCTTTGGAAAATTTAAATATGATAAAATATTAAGAAATACTAAAAGTGGTAATTTAGTTGTGCAAATATATAAGTATGTTTAGGATGTAGATGTAAAATGAATAATGCAAAATATTATATTGAGATAAAAGATAAAAAAATACCTGTAGTTG
Organism: uncultured Clostridium sp.; assembly: GCA_964431665.1. Classification (GTDB taxonomy): domain Bacteria; phylum Bacillota; class Clostridia; order TANB77; family CAG-465; genus CAG-465. The sequence continues at coordinate 1,800 of CAYSKD010000095.1, read as the reverse complement.
TAAGAAACTATAGTAATTCTAATAAAGTAAAAATATATTTTAAAAATGAAGTATTAAATATAAGTAAGCCAACTTTTTTAAATAACAGTAAATTGATGAAATTAATACATAAAGATGAAGATAATATATATAATGAATATATAAAAATGTTAAGTAATACTACTAATAATAGTAGAAAGTGGGTTGACGGTGAAACTATATACTATGAAGGTAAACCACTTAATATATTAAGAATTATAACAAATGATAATTATATTAATGTAAATATTGATAAAGACGCTAAAAAAGTATATATAACTATACCAAGCGTTCTTAATGATGAAAATCAAATAAATGAAGTTGTTACCAAATTAATAAAGCAAATATTTAAAAATAATACTAAAGTTGTAATAGCAAACAGGCTTCCAATTATTAGTCAAATGATGCAAATTAATTATTCTTCTTTTAAAGTACAAGATGCTAAAACAAGATTTGGAAGTTGCATTCCAAGTAAAAAAGCTTTACATTTTAGCTCTAGATTAATAATGCTTCCACCTAAGGTAGTTGATGCTATTATAGTACATGAATTAGCTCATATAAAGTATCCAAACCATAGTAAAGACTTTTATAATTTTGTAAAGAAATATGAACCAGATTACGATAAAATTGATAAATGGTTAAAGAATAATTCAAATATTATCATAATATAAATAGATAGTTATAAAAATTTTGTATATTATTGAAATAATATATCAAATTGGATATAATAAATATATAATGAAAAAGGTGATAGAATGTTTGTAGATGTAAAAAGTATAGTTTTAAAAGAAAAAGAAAATTTAAAAAAAGAAGTAAATGCTTTAAATATGAAAGGAATATATCCTAAGCTTGCAGTTATTCTTGCAAATAATGAGGAATCATCAAGAATCTATGTTTCTAAAAAAAGAGCAATGTGTCAAGAATTAGGAATACTTGAAGAAGAGTATATACTAGAAGAAAGTACAACAACACAAGATGTTTTGCAATTAATACAAAAGCTAAATTCAGATGAAAATATTGATGGAATATTAGTGCAACTACCTATATATAAACATCTTGATGAAAAGAAAATATTAAATAGTATTAATCCTAATAAAGATGTTGATGGATTTCATCCAGTAAATTTAGGAAAACTGTTAATAGGAGAAGATGCTATCATTTCTTGTACACCCAAAGGTATTATGAAAATAATTGATAGCTTGAAAGAGAATGTAGAAGGAAAAAGAGCTGTGATAGTAGGAAGAAGTAGAATTGTAGGAAAACCTATAGCATGTTTATTACTAAATAGAGGTGCTACTGTTACAATATGCCATACTAAAACTAAAGATTTAAAGGAACATACAAAAAATGCTGATATACTTGTTGTAGCAACAGGAAAACCTCACTTAATAACTCAAGATATGGTAAAAAAAGATGCTATTGTAATTGATGTTGGGATAACTAGAGTTGATAAAAAGCTAATTGGTGATGTAGATAGTGAAAATGTAAATAAAGTAGCAAAATATGTTACTCCTGTTCCAGGTGGCGTAGGACTTACTACTGTTCTTTCTTTACTTGAAAATTTAGTAGAAATTGCTGCAAAAAGAAATGAAAATGATCAGTAATAGTAAATAATAATAATATTAAATAATGTTTGTATATTTTAATTTTGTTTTTTAATATAATTATAAGTTGCATATGTTTGACCAGTAACCATTTATTTTATAACTTCATTCAAAATAATATAGAAGTATTGACATTTATGTAAAATAAATGTATAATAGCTATATAAAATATTCAGAT
>CAYSKD010000094.1:0-4483 GCA_964431665.1 uncultured Clostridium sp. | reverse complement strand
AGAACAACAACTAGAAACACCTAACAGAACAGGCTTTGTAGCTGTTGAATGGGGTGGAACTGAAATAAAATAGAATGATATACAATAAACTTTATATAATATTCTAAATAGATACTATGTTAGAAATAATATAGTGTCTATTTTTAACTTAAGTATTGTTAAAACTCCTATCAATATTCAATATTCAATATTCAATATTCAATATTCAATATTCATTATACATCATAAGATATATGTTGCTAAATAGTATTGGATATAATTTTTGCTACAATTCTAATTTTTTTAAATTTCTATTTAAATAATCTCAAATAATATTCTTAATAAATTTTAATTCACAATATGCATTTTAGTACAAGAATGACATGCAATAAGCAAAAAAAGTCACATAATATATATTATAAGTTTGGAGGTATTTATTATGCTTGAATTTATTTCACATATTTTATCGTACATTTTTTGCTTATTTGGTTACATCTCAAATAATAATTTATTTCCTGAACCACTTAGTAAAACTGAAGAAGAATATTATTTACGAAGATACTTTGAAGGTGATAAAGAGGCTAAAAATAAATTAATCGAACATAACTTAAGGCTAGTTGCACATATTGCAAAAAAATATGCATCAAATGAACAAGAATTAGAAGAATTAATATCTATAGGCTCTATTGGTCTTATAAAAGCAATTAACAGTTTTAGTTCTGAAAAAGGATATAAAATTAGTACTTATGCTAGCAAGTGTGTAGAAAATGAAATTTTAATGAGTATACGTTCTAACAAGAAATTAAAATCAGAAGTTTCTATGAATACAATTATAGGTACAGATAAAGATGGAAATGATATGGAATTAGTAGAAACATTAGATGCTGATGAAAAAGATGCCATTGATACAATATATAATAAAATGATGTCAAATCAGGTTATAGAATACATTAATACTAAATTACCTAAAAGAGAAAAGTATATAATGAACCTTAGATATGGAATCGATGGAAAACCAGCAAAAACCCAACAGCAAATAGCTGACGAACTTGGTATATCTCGTTCATATGTATAGCAACGTAATTATGACTAAATATCTTATACATTTTGAAAATAAATTTTAGTTTTTGGTTATGTTCTTGATTAAGAAATATGATTATGAAAAAAATACGATAAAAAATAAATTATAATAGATTTAAATAATTTTGAGTACCATAAAATATATGTAAAATTAATACTTGTCCGAATATTTTTTAAAACTTTATATATTATAATGTATTTATCAACAAAACACTTTCTGTAAGTTATATTATTAATATATAATTTTGAAAATCTTTCAGGAAAATATTCAATGGTAGCTAAAGATTTTTGTAATTTTTTGTAAAAGTTTTTAGCTACCATTGGTTCTTTTAAATTAAAAGTTAAATAGTGAAGAATATTATCAAGTTCACTGTTAAATTCTAGAGACCACGTAATTTTATATTTATTCATTGAAATGATATCTCGCCTCCAATTCTGCTAGCGCTTCTTCCATAGGTATTCCTTTACCTTCTAAAATTTCTTTAGTAGCTGTTTCTAATTTGTAAGCAAGGTCAGCTTTAAATTCTTCAAGTGAATTATAGTGTTTATCAAAATGTTCGCTAACTAATCTTTCAATTCTTTCTTCTTCTGTTTCAACTTTTAATTTGATAATATTATCATAAGCCTCATCACTTAAAACGACTAAATCGTTAGTACCATTTCTTGTGATATACATTGGTTCGTTAGTTTCGTGACAAATTCTTGAAATTTCATTGTAATTATTTCTTAAATCTGCACATGGTCTAATTAATGCCATTAAAAAGCACCTCCTTTTCTATTATGTATAAATTATATCAAAATTATGATATGCTTTCAAGAAAAATTACAATATTCATATTTTTTCTTAAAAGCTTTTAAATTTAAAATATATATAAATTTGCTTATTCTCATCAATTTCAACTTTATCAACTAAATCATATAATATTTCTCTATTAATATGCTTTATATTTTTAAATTTAGTAACTATCCTCTTTACTAATTCATCTTCATTTAGAATATTATTATTTATCTGTATAGTTAGTTCACTTATTTTTTTTTGTATTTTTTCTTTTTCTTCTTTTTTTCTTTCATAAATACGAATAAAATCATCTTCCAACAGCAATCCAGATAATTTATCGTTATAGATAGTATCAATTTCTTGAGAAAGTTTATTTAGTTTGATATTGTAATCCTCAATTTCTTTTTCAAAACAATTTTTTTTTGCTTTTTCTCTTATTTTTTGTTTTGTTACCTTTATAAAATCATCTTCATTAAAGAAGTTGCTTAAAATATCTAATATTTTTTTATTTATAATACTTTCGACAAAGTCCATTCTAATGTTATGAGAACTACAAAGACCTAGCCTTGCATTTTTTATATAAGTACTACATCTAAAGTAATATGCATTGCCGTTTTTTAGTTTTCGTGTAGAACAGCTAACTTTTTTACCACATTCATGGCAATACACAAAACCTTTTAATAAATAATCATGTGTTTTAACCCTTGTTTGCTTTCTTTTATTTATCATTTCTTGCGCTTTATAAAAAGTTTCTTTATCGATAATTGGTTCATGCGTATTTTCAACAATTTTCCATTCTTCTTTTGGAAGTCTAATAGTCATTTTAGACTTATAGTTTATTTTTTTTACTCTTCCTTGTACCATGTTTCCTATATATACTTCATTTAAAAGTATTTCACGAATTCTTGGGTCTGACCATGAGTTAGATATTTTTGCTACTTTATGACCATGGGAAATTGCATATTCAGATGGAGTAGGTATTCCATCTAAATTCAAATCCTGTGCAATAGCTCTGCATGATTTACCTTGCTTTGCTTCATTAAAAATCCTTTCTACGACTTGTCTTGCTTCTTTATCAATTTCAATTTTATTACTTGTCTTGCTACTACATATATATCCAAATGGAGCTTTACCACCAATAAAAAGACCTAAATCTTGTTTATTATGTTTTACACTTTTTATTTTAGAAGAAATATCCTTTGCATACATATCATTTAAAATGGACTTAAATGGAGTAATATCATTTAATGAACTATCAATGCCTGTATCTATATTGTCTAGTATGGATATGTACCTAACTCTGTGTTCTGGAAAATATTTTTCAAGATAAAAACCAGTTTGAATATAATCACGACCAAGCCTTGATAAATCTTTAGTAATGACCATATTTATTTTTTTGTTTTCTATATCATTTAGCATTCTTTTAAATGATGGCCTATCAAAAGTAGTACCACTTATACCATCATCTACATACTCATCTATAATAGTTAAATGATTAACTCTAGCAAATCTTGTAAGTAAACTTCTTTGATTTGTGATACTTTCTGATTCTCCTGGTTTTTCATCTTCTTTGGATAATCTGATATATAACGCTAATTTGTAATCCATGGGATCTTTAATATTTATATTATTCAAAAAATTCCAATTCTTCCAATAAAAGCTTATAACTTGTAAGCATCTATTAATTCTTTTTGAACAAAGTCTTCATATAGTTTAAGCATTATATCTTCAATATTATTTCCTTTTTCGTTATATATACAGATCACATCTTTTATATTTCCCATAACAAATCTCCTTTTTTACAATATATGCCTAAATTTCAAATTTAATTATTAAATATAACAACAAATGCTATATATCACATACAAATGTCAACTTTCCTTTTTAGAGACTATACCTTTAAATAATACTTTCAAAATAAAATAAATTAAATTTAATATAAAACATCTTGGTAAAAAACTAGATATTGTTAAATGTACCTATTACATTAATGAAATTATAATTTTTGTCATAACGACGTCGCTATGTATCAAGAATTGAGACTAAAGTGCAAAACAAATTAAAAAAATATATTAAGTGGAACAATTAATTTTTTAAATCTTACATTTTCATTTTAAATATAACAACTTTGTGTTATAATACAATAAATATAATTTGTAAAAATACGATATTAATACAAATAATTAAAACAAAAGAGGAAATGAAAAAATATGAATAATATATTAGTTTTTATTATAAAAAACTTAATTACTCCTGTTATTATTTCTATAATAACTGTTTTATCGACTATATATTTTAATAAAAAAAGGGAAAACCCAAATTTTATTTTAAACTTTTCTAAAATAAAATGTAATAAAAATATGCTATATAAAAATTCTAAAGTTTCAAATAACCTTGATAGAGAATTAAAATCATTACTAAATAATAATGATATTTACAACTTAGATTATATAGACAATTTACTACATAAAATATTGGCTATATATAGAAGTAAAGAGTACCTAGATGAAAAAATATACTGTGATAATCAAAAAAACGAAATATGCAAAACAATAAATAAATTAAAAAATGATACTGAATTTATAAAAATAATAAAAAAGTATGAAGCTTACAGGGATAATTCAAATTGGAATTTTAAATTGTTAA
>CAYSKD010000093.1:0-4499 GCA_964431665.1 uncultured Clostridium sp. | reverse complement strand
TATTTACATATATCTTACTACCTTTTCTTCCACATGGCATATACTCTTTTGAAACATAATCATCTGCTATAAGATATATAGTTGTTTCATCGGCATATAATATTTGCCATCCCACATTACATCCATTTGGTGCATTATATCTGACATATTTTCCGTAATATTTAGACAAATTATTTGCAATAGTTTTGGCATTGATGATTTCACTTTCTTCATCATTTCCATCATTACAAAATACCTTCACATTTTTGACTTCTTGTGCTTTTAATAAATCCCGTACTTTTTGCATTTCATCTGCTGTACCCTCAATACATACTTTCATAATTTCTGACATTACTATTCCTCCTATAAATTTTTTTAGAGTTATTTGTATTTTATAAAGCTATTATACATTTATTTTACATAAATGTCAATGATTTTATACTATTTTGAATTAAATTATAAAATAAATGCTTAATAGTAACTCATATACAACTCTGCTAATATACATAATATTTGTATATATTTATTTAATAAAAAGTTATAACAACTTAATTATAACAAAATACTTACATAATTTTAAAAAGCTTTATTAATAAGCATAGTTTAGTGATAACTAAAACTTTATATATTTTTATACGATTCAATAAATTATATTCATAAAGTTTGATTTAAAAAATAAAATATAATAAAATATGAATAAATTTATATATTTTTACAAAGAAGGATAAAATATAAATATATAAATAGCGCTACTATCCATAATGGATAAACGAGGATGATAGTTGTCGAAAGTTTTAAGCGGATGCTATCACGGTTATTTAAAATCGTTATACATATTACAAAACGTAAAATTAATATTACGACAAAAAATATGTAATTAACATATTGGAGGCAAAAATATGTGTGGAATAATTGGTTATTCTTCAAAATGCAAAAATGCTTGTGATGCAGTTCTTACCGGTCTAAAAAATTTAGAATACAGAGGATATGACTCCGCAGGAATTGCTACTTTTGAAGAAGGAAATATAAAATTATACAAATCACAAGGAAAAATATCGGCTTTAGAAGATAAGCTAAAAGAGAAAGGTAATATTTGGTCATCTTGTGCTATTGGTCATACAAGATGGGCAACTCATGGAATACCTAATGAAATAAATGCACATCCTCATATATGCTCTCATGTGTGTCTAGTACATAACGGCATTATAGAAAACTATATTGAACTAAAAAACGAGCTCTTAAATGCAGGCTATACATTCAAATCTAGTACTGACAGTGAAGTTGCATGTGCATATATAAACTATATGTATGAAAATGAACTAAAAAATAATAATTTTGGTAATGACCTAGAAAAAGCAAAATTTAGATCTATTATAAAAGCATGTAATAAATTTAGAGGTTCTTATGCTTTTTCAATTATATTTGATGATGAAATAAACAGTATATATGCAACAAGAAAAGATAGTCCACTAATTTTAGGACTACATGAAAATGGTAACTTCACTTGTTCTGATATTTCCGCAATACTTGAATATACAAATAAGTATATACTACTAGAACATAATGAATATGCTAAAGTTACCAATGACAGCGTAAGCATATATGATAGTTCATTAAATAAAATTTACAAAGAAATACAATTTGCAACTTGGAGTGCAAATTCATTAAGAAAAAATGGATATGAACATTTTATGCTAAAGGAAATACATGAACAACCAGAAGTAATAAAAAGAATATTAAATAGTCTTAATAATAAAGACTCAGATATTAGTAAAATTGATTTTAGTAAATTTGATGATATTCATGTAGTCGCTTGTGGTAGTGCAATGCATGCTGGTTTAGTTGGTAAATATCTTTTAGAAAATTATGCAGATATTAAAGTTACTGTTGAAATTGCATCAGAATATAGATATAAAAACTCTTTTATCACAGATAAAACTTTAGTAATTATAGTTTCACAATCTGGTGAAACTGCAGATAGCCTCGCTTCTCTTAGACTTGCAAAGCAAAAAGGTGCTACAACACTTGCTATTGTAAATGCTGTTGGTTCAACAATTGCTAGAGAAGCTGATATTACAATTTATACGCATGCAGGAGTAGAAATTGCAGTTGCGACTACAAAAGGTTATACATCTCAAGTTGCTATATTTGTACTATTAACTTTAAATGCCATGAAAAATAAAAAATTATTAAGTGATATTATAAAAGATGATCTTTTTAAAGATGTTCAAAATATTGATAATATAATGAATGAGGTAATTAATAAATCAAATGATTATATTAATATTGCAAAATCAATATGCAATGTTAATGATTTATTCTTTATAGGAAGAGGAATAGATTATACTTTATGTATGGAAGGTTCTCTTAAACTAAAAGAGATCTCATATATGCATTCAGAAGCTTATGCTGCTGGTGAATTAAAACATGGTACAATATCACTTATAGAGCAAAATACGCCGATTATTGCAATAGCTACTGATAAAACTTTATTTGAAAAAACTATTAGTAATATTACAGAAACAAAAGCTAGAGGTGCTAAAGTCTATTTTATAACTACAAATGACTTATTTAACGAAGATGTTAAAGATTTTGCGGATAAAGTAATAATACTTCCTACAGTAAATCCACTACTTATGCCATTACTTGTTGCATGTACGTTACAACTTATTGCATACGAAACTGCAAAGCTAAGAAACTGTGATATTGATAAGCCAAAAAATTTAGCAAAATCTGTTACTGTTGAATAATGCAAAAAAGGAGCACAATATGCTCCTTTTTTATTATCTACGTATATTTAATTTAGATATGATATCTCTATATCTTTCAATATCTTTATTTTCTAAATATTTTAAAAGTCTTTTTCTTTTACCAACCATTATAAATAGTCCACGTCTTGAATGATCATCTTTTTTATGAACTTTTAAATGTTCTGTCAATTCATTAATTCTTTCTGTTAAAAGAGCAATTTGAACCTCTGCAGAACCAGTATCATTTTTCTCTCTACCATAAGTTGATAAAATTTCAGCCTTTCTTTCTTTAGTCATTTTTTTACCTCCTTCTTTAATAACTTGCCTAAAACTAAGACATAACTTGAGGTTTCTGTTAAATCTGAGTTATAGGTGATATATAAATAAAGTTTTTTAAACTTAATTTATCTAAATTATATTATTTATTATTTTCCTGCAATATATGGATAAGGATTAACTGGTACTCCACTAAGTCTTACTTCAAAATGTAAATGTGGTCCTGTAGTCCATCCTGTCATACCAATTTTTGCAATCATTTGACCTTCTGTAACCACTTGGCCTGGAGAAACTAATAATTCACTACAATGTGCATAATAGGTAACCATACCGTCACCATGGTCAATTTTTACATGAAGCCCATATCCTGTTGCCCATCCTGCAAACGAAACTGTACCAGTTCTATATGCATATATAGCTGTTCCTATTGCTCCACCAAGATCAATACCTGTATGGCCTGAATATCCCATAAATTCACAATTAATTCTTCTATTAACAGTTGGCCATACCCCTTCTCCAGTTGGTGCTACATATGAATCGCCTATGGTAGCTGCAGTTACAACGTTACTATAATTTACGCTTGGAGTTTCAACAGGTTTATTCCTATCAACAATATCTTTTAAGATGCTATCGGCTCTTTCAATTGATGTCATCTCACCAAGCTCTGCAACCTTTTCTACTTTTACTTCTGTTTTCAAACTAGAAACTTGTGATTTTAAATCTTCAGCATACTTATTAGCTTCATCTTGAGTATTAAATGTCATTTTTGTTTCATCATCTACTGCAACATTATATATAGTATATTCTGTTTTTATTTCAGCTCTTAAGTTTGTATATACATTTTGATCTTTTAAAACGCTATCTTTAATATAACTTGTTTCAAAAGTTGGTTCACATTCTAAATATACTTTAACATTTGGATCAATTCCTTGTTTTTCAGTAACTAAGTCATTATATACTTCATCAAATTGTTGTTCATCAGAAAAATATCCGATGAATTTTCCATTCAAATATGCTTTTACAGCTGGTTTATACGTGTTTAATACTGTAACAAGTACAGCACTAAATATAAGAACTAAAGTAAGAACTGTAAAAAATATAAATCTTAGTGTTCTGAGGACACCTCTTTTTTCCATAATTAAAATTTACACCTTCCTTAATATAGGTTACTTATTTATTGTAACATATTTTCTAGCAATTGTCAAATTTTGAAAAATAAATATAAAATTTAGTATATGTTAAAACTGAGTATATTTTAACATATACTATATTATATGTCAATAGTGTTACAATTTTGATTCATTTAAATTTAAAATCGCATAATATCGATGTTTTATAGGAATTAAACATTGCTACGATTGGCATTTTCATAGAGCATACATTAATTTTATAATATGTTCAATGAAAAAGTTTAATTTTAATAATTTATATAACTTTCCTTGCTTTACTATATTTAATGAATTATTTAAAAAATATTGAATATTACGTCAAAAT
>CAYSKD010000092.1:0-4500 GCA_964431665.1 uncultured Clostridium sp. | reverse complement strand
GTATTTGTTCTATTTTAAGATGTTAATTTTACACGTTTTAAATGCTATAATTATATATATTTAAGGTGGTGTTTTTATGAAAGATTTTAATGTTTTTGCCGGTAAAAAGATAAAGGAATATCGAGAAGAAAGGGAATTAACACAAGAACAAATGGCAAAAGAATTAGATATTGCACCTAACCATTTTGGCAGAATTGAAAGAGGAGAAAACTCTTGTACTATGTCAAATCTAATTCAAATATGCAATCTTTTAAAAGTTACACCTAATGATATATTAGGTGGACTTGTTATTACAAAAGATGATGACTTAAGAGCAGAACTAGATAGATTAAATTTAGAAGATAAAAAAATGGTGTTATCATATATTAAGTTTCTTTTATCAAAATATTAATATAAGTAAAAAGAGTATCAATATTTTAATACTCTTTTTTATTTATAATATTATTTTTTCATTATTATATATGATGACATTATATTATAATAATTTATTTTATTATTATTTATATATTCATTATATCTATTTTTACTTAAAGTATTAACAATTTTATCTACTACATCATCAATTCCTACTATATCGAATTCTAACAAATCATTATTCGTATTATTCATTAAAAGAGTACTTAATTTATTAGAAAAATTATCATTACTTGTAATTAGCTTTCCCGTATAAGTATAATATTCGTATTTGTTATTATTAGCAGCTGGCAAAATTTCCTCATTTTCAATAATATGATCTAATTTAACTTTATCATTTGTAAGATTAAAATAGCTATGTACTACTACTTGTTCACCATTTCTTAGTTCTTTTATTGATTTATCTGAAGTTACATCTAAATGATACCAAGAATCATCTAGTTTTACTAAATTCCAAGCATGTGCCTCATTATCTAAAGTACCCATTACAATAATACTTTCTATTCCCTTTTTATCTAGCAATATTTGCATAGTCTTTGTAAAGCCATCACAAACTGCTTTATTATTTATCAAAGCGCCATATATACTATGGCATTCTTGTGGCACATTATTTAAGTTATCATATTCATAATACTGTACCCTTTTTGCTACAAGATCATGTAAGACCAGTTCTATATCAAATATATCTTCACTTTTTGCTAAATTTAAATACTCATCAATTGTCTCTTCCAAAGCTACCAATTTTTCCTCTAATTCTTCTTTTGATGCAACAGTATATTCAAGATTTATTTCTACTACATTTCTGAAAAATACATTTGTTGTAGAAACAGTATATTTGCTTTCTACATAAAATACTTCTGGGTGATCAGCAAAAAAAGCTTGCATAACAACATCTATGTCTTCTACCGTTTCATCAGTATTAATATATTTATACTCATTTAGATTTACTGTATTATTTAAATCTCTAATAGCATTTGCAATGGCTGCATATATATACTTTTGAGTTTCATTTAAAGTATTATAATAAAACATCTGACTTTTAATTTTTAATTTATTTATTTCAAAATCTTCGTTATATTCTTCTATATTTTCGCTAGAAAAAACTTTTAAAAATGAATTTAGCTTTTCATTTAAATAAGGAACTTTAACAAAAACAGAAGTCATTCCTATAATTATTAAACATATTATTAAAACACTTATTAATTTTTTCATAAAACACCTTTTTTTCTTATCTACATATATTGTATTATATTTCTATTAAAATTACAACTATAAATTTAATAAATTTAGTAGTCTTTATAAATTATTAATGCTTAGTAATTTTTATTATAATAAATTTATTGGCATAATGAATAATAATAAATATGTTATAAAAATATAATTTTTACTCTGTAGATTACCCAAAAAAGCTGTATTTGATAAGTGAATATCAAATACAGCTTTTTTATTTAATTTTATTCTTCCTTTACAATTCTGTCCATGATAATGTCACCATCTGGTATTTCCTCATCATCTAAAAGATCTTCATTTTCTAAATCATTTTCTTCAACTTTAGGTTCAACTTCAATTGAAGAATAGTTTATTACACCTGTTCCGGCTGGTATTAGTCTTCCTATGATTACATTTTCTTTTAATCCTTGTAATTTATCGACTTTGCCTTTTACTGCAGCATCAGTAAGTACTCTTGCTGTTTCCTGGAATGATGCAGCTGATAAGAATGAATCTGTTAGAAGAGCAACCTTAGTTATACCAAGTAGTGTCTTCTTTCCTTTTGCAGGTTTTAAATTATTTTTTATTGCCTCTTTATTTTGTGTATTAAACTCTGTCATATCTACTGTAGAACCAGCTATTAATTTTGTATCTCCTGCATCTTCTACAGCAATTTTTCTTAACATTTGACGTGCAACTATTTCTATATGTTTATCATTTATATGAACACCTTGTGTTCTATATACTTTTTGAACTTCATCTATTAAATAGTTTTCAACAGCTACAGCACCTTTTATACGTATTATATCATGTGGATCAAGAGAGCCTTCTGTTATTCTATCTCCAGCTTCTACTCTATCTCCTTCATTTACAACAAGTCTCATGCCATAAGCAATAACATATTTTTCAACATTTTTATCATCGCTTGTAACTATAACCTCTTTGTTATTTCCATGCTCACCTATTGAGACAGTTCCACTTATCTCAGTAACCATAGCTACACCTTTTGGACATCTTGCTTCAAATAATTCCTCAACACGAGGAAGACCTTGTGTAATATCTGAACCTGCAACACCACCACTATGGATTGTTCTCATAGTAAGCTGTGTACCTGGTTCACCTATTGATTGCGCTGCAATTATTCCAATTGCTTCACCTGGTGTAATTGGTTCACCTGTTGCTAAGTTTTTACCATAACATTTTGCACAAACACCCCTAATTGATTCACAAGTAAGAGCCGACCTAATCTTTACAGTTTCTATTCCAGTGTCTATAATTTCTTGTGCTACTTTATCATTTATATATGTATTTCTTTCAAATAAGACATTACCTTTTTCATCAAGAATATCTTGTGCTAAATATCTTCCTTCAATTCTTTCATAAAGTTTCTCAATTGGCTCTCCACTTTCTAATATAGCAGATACATCAAAACCATGTTCTGTTTTACAATCTTCTTCCATAACTATAACATCTTGGTTAACATCAACAAGTCTACGTGTTAAGTAACCAGAATCAGCAGTTCTTAGAGCAGTATCTGCCAAACCTTTTCTTGCACCATGTGATGCAATAAAGAATTCTAGAACATCTAATCCTTCCTTAAAGTTTGATTTAATTGGAAGTTCTATTGTCTGTCCCATAGTATTAGCCATCAATCCACGCATACCGGCAAGCTGTCTGATTTGTGTTGGATTACCTCTGGCACCTGTATGAGCCATCATTTGAATTGGGTTCATTTTATCTGGATTATTCATTATAGCAGCCTGTATTTTATCAGTAGCTTTTGACCATATTTTTATAACTTGATTATATCTTTCATCATTAGATATTAAACCACGTTTAAAGTTTTTAAGTACTTTTTCTGCAGCTTCTTCAGCTTCAGCTAATATTTGAGGCTTACTCTCTGGTATTTCAATATCTGATACAGATACTGTAACAGCTGCTTGAGTTGAATATTTATATCCATTAGATTTAATATCATCAAGAATTACTGAAGTTTTAGTAATTCCATGAGTTGCTATACATTTATCTATTATAATACCTAATTCTTTCTTTTTAACTGGAAAATCTATTTCTAATTTTAAAGCATTTTCTGGTATAGTTCTATCTATAAAACCAATATCTTGAGGTATATAACTATTAAATATAAGTCTTCCAGCAGTTGCATCTATTAATCCTGTTACTTTTTTGCCATCAATTTCTTTACTTACTCTAACTTTTATTGGTGTATGCATACCAATAACTTTCTCATCATATGCCATCATTGCTTCGTCAACATTTGAGAATATTTTGCCTTTTCCAGGTTCATTGTCAAGTTCAACTGTTAAGTAATATGAACCTAGTATCATATCTTGAGATGGTATTGTTACCGGTTTTCCATCTTGTAGTTTAAGTAAATTATTTGATGCTAGCATTAATATTTTAGCTTCAGCTACTGCTTCCGGTGAAAGTGGTACGTGTACGGCCATTTGATCTCCATCGAAATCTGCATTAAATGCTGTACATACAAGAGGATGTAATTTTATTGCTCTTCCCTCAACTAAAACTGGCTCAAATGCTTGAATTCCAAGTCTATGTAAAGTTGGTGCACGGTTTAACATTACTGGTCTATCTTTTATAACTTCCTCTAAAACATCCCATACTTCAACCGCTGTTCTTTCAACCATTCTTTTTGCATTTTTTATATTAAATGCCATACCTCTTTTTACAAGTTCCTTCATAACGAAAGGCTTAAATAGTTCAAGTGCCATTTCTCTTGGAAGACCACATTGATATATTTTTAAATCTGGTCCAACAACTATAACTGAACGTCCAGAATAGTCAACTCTTTTACCAAGTAAGTTTTGTCTAAATCGACCTTGTTTTCCCTTTAACATATCT
>CAYSKD010000091.1:0-4546 GCA_964431665.1 uncultured Clostridium sp. | reverse complement strand
CTATTAGTACTTCCCCATCTTTTACTATATAGTCTATGTCTTTTTTCATAATACCATGTGCACGCAAAGCTTGATTTACATTATGTACTAATTCTGAGTTTTCTATATCATTAAAGTTTTCTAACTTAAATTCTTCTTCTGCCTTTTTTATACCTTTCCCAGTTAAAGATGCAGATTTTGCTTTTAAGTCTACTATGTAGTCATATTTTTCATTATCTTCTGCTTGTTCAAAGTTTTTAACATCTTCTTCTACTATAACTTTTGCTTTTAATCTTTTAACGAAATTATCTGCTTTTTTATATAGATCTGAAGATTTATTTGCTCTTCCGGAAATAATAAGTGGTGTACGTGCTTCATCTATTAAAATACTATCTATCTCATCTACTATTGCGTAGTGAAGTTTTCTTTGTACTAATTGATTTTTATATATAACCATATTATCTCTTAAGTAGTCGAAACCATATTCATTGTTTGTTCCATATGTTATATCACAATTATATGCTTGCTGTTTTTCAGTTGGATTCATTCCAGCAATTACAAGGCCTACACTTAAGCCTAAAAAGCGGTATAATTTTCCCATCCATTCACTATCACGTTTTGCTAAGTAGTCGTTTACTGTAACAACATGTACACCTTCACCTGTAAGTGCATTTAAGTATACTGGAAGAGTTGCAACTAATGTTTTACCTTCTCCTGTTTTCATTTCTGCAATTCTACCTTGGTGAAGTATAATACCACCTATTAATTGCACATCAAAGTGGCGCATTCCAAGTACCCTTTTAGAAGCTTCTCTAACTACTGCAAAAGCTTCTGGTAATATATCATCTAAGCTCTCCCCTTTTGAAAGTCTTTCCTTAAATTCATTTGTTTTATTTTTTAATTCTATATCACTTAATTTAGAAATTTCATCTTCCAAACCATTAATTTTAGCAATTATTGGCATTACTCTTTTTACTTCTTTTTCACTATATGTTTTAAATAGTCCCATGTTTTTCTTCCTTTCTATTTTTCTTCAATTTTAACATTTTAAACTATATCACTCTTTGAGGCAAAAAGCAAGAAAAACAAGCAATATTTATTACTTGTTTTTCTTATATCACTTATTTAATTTTTTTTTCATATTTTACCTTCTTTCTTATAAAACAAAGTTAATAGTTACTTATATATAAGCTAGGAATTATCCTAGGTAATAAAGGGTTTGTTATAATTAATATTATGTATCATATCATTTTTTTATGAATTATACAAGTATATTTTAGAATTTTAAGACATATATATTAGTAAATCGTTATAATTCACAGTTAATTATAAAATACACATTGTAGGGGTCGCACCCATGGGCGACCCGTTCTTCGAAGGAATTACCATAAAAATAATATATTTATTTAAGCAGTTCGTTGGAGAGCGGGTCGCTTGATAAGGCTGTGCCCCTACAATGTGTAATGCAATCTTATTTTGAAAGAAGGTATAAATATGTTCATATATAATATAAAATTAAGTGGCACGAAAATGTTTAAATTCATATTCATAATTATTATTGCTTTTGTTTTTTTACTGTGTGGTATTGTTGGTTATAGACTTTATAAAGCTAGTGTTAAAGTTAATGATGATATAAACTGCAATGGAGTAACAGAACTTACTAATAAAAATTATGCAACTATTTTAAAAACTGTTCATGATGATGTTGATACTTATGTTGGGCAAAAAATAAAGTTCTCTGGCTTTGTATATAGGGTTTATGATTTGGATAAAGAACAATTTGTTTTAGGTAGAAATATGATTATTTCTTCTGATTTTCAAACTGTTGTAGTTGGCTTTTTATGCCATTATAAAGATTCTGAAAGTTTACGTGATAATTTGTGGGTTGAAATTGAAGGTACTATTACTAAAGGAAGTTATCATCGGTGATATGCCAATTCTTGAAATAAATTCTTTGAAACAGATAGAAAAGCCTAATGATGAATATGTATACCCTCCTGATGAAGATTATATTCCTACTTCTGTAATTCTATAAACTATTAAAATGTTTATAAAATTATCCATCATATCACTTGTACAGAAAGTTATCCTACTAAGAAAAATTTCTTACAATACACAAAAAAGAAGCAACTAATTTTAGTTACTTCTTTTTTATTGTTATCTAACTGAGTGTAATAACAAAATCATCGTTTTCACATGTGCCAGATACGGTATTCTTTTCTGACATAAAATAAAGAATTGCCATTCTTGAATATCCTGCTGCTTCCAACTCACTTACTCTGTTCCGCTTTCCAATGAGATCTTCTTTTGATAATGTGTTGCTTTCGACTTTAATCATAAGCACATACCTCCGTAGATTTTTTTATTTAATTTGAACATATAAATATAATAACATAATATTTATTAAATTGCAATATTTTTTAAAAAAATTATGTTAATTTGAATTAGAACACATTTATTCTCTATCAAAAATTGCTTTTGCTACTCCTTTATCTATCATTGTACTAAAAATATTTTTCAATATTATTAAAATAACTGGACCAAATAGTAATCCTAAAATTCCTATAAATTTAAAGCCTGTATACATTGCAATTAAAGTAAATATTGGGTGTATTCCAATTTGACCAGATACTATACGTGGCTCCATAAATTGTCTAACCATACTCATAATTATTAATAATATTATAAGTGAAATTCCTAAAGTTAAATCTCCATTAAATGCTACTATTATAGCCCAAGGTATCATAACTGCTGCAGAGCCAAAAATCGGAAGTGCATCTACAAATGCTATCCCTAATGCTGCTAAAAGTGGAAAACCTACATTCATTCCTACTATTTTAAAAATGTATAAACCTATTAAACATATAAAAAATGAAATTAATACAAGTATTACTTGTGCTTTTAAAAGTGAGCCTAATGATTTAGATATATCTTTCACAAACCTTGATATTCTCTTTACCCATATTTTAGGAAAGTGATGTTCTAACTGATCTAACATATATATTTTATCTGTACATATAAAATATAATGACAATATTGTAATTACAACGTATATAGCCATAGTAGGTATTGAAGTAATCACTTCTAATAAATTTGTAAGTACGCCTTTAGCCCATATTGTTACAGCACTCAATATGTCAATTGCTGAATTTTGTACAAAATTTATTATATCATTTGATAAATGTAATTTACTTAAATCTATTTTTGATATTAATGTTTGAAATTTATTTGATATTATTTCGAAATATCCATTTAATCCATTCAGTAGATTATATGATTCTGTTATAAGTGATACTACTCCCCATACTAATAAACCAATTATAATTGATAATGATACTACAAATACTATAACTGCACTTGTTTTTCTTCTTAATTTTAATTTTTTCATAAAAAATCTAATAATAGGTTCTAATATTAAAGATATTATAAATGCAATTAAAAATGGCATATAAAAAACTGCAAATTTGAATGCCAAGTATATTCCTAAAATTGTTAATATAAAAATTAAAAGTTTTTTGAAAACTTTCGACCAATAATTCATATCAATTACCATAGTATTCTCCCTACTATAATTGTATGTAGTTTGTCCTAAATTTATACTAATAATAAAAAAAACAGCATCTAATGCTGTTTCTTAAATAATATTTTAGTCTTCTTTTTTTGCTACTACTTCTTTTCCATTATAGTAACCACAATTTGGGCAAACTCTATGTTGCATCATCATTTCGTGGCAATGTGGACATGCTACTAAATTTTTATTCTCTAATTTCCATGTTGATCTTTTTAAACCTGTTCTTGCTTTAGACCATCTTCTTTTTGGTTGTGCCATTTTTTAATTCCCTCCTCTTTACGTAAGTTGTTATATATGTATATCTATTTGCATAGCTTTCTCTTTTTAGATACTATAAAATTATACTAAAATTTGAAATTATTGTCAATACTTATAATGAATTTTCAAAAGTTTCTTCATATTTTTTAACTATTTTTTCCCAATTATATTCTTCTTCTATTCTTCTTTTAGCATTTTTACTATATTTTCTTTTTTCTTCTTCTGATATTTTTTCTGCTTTTTCTATTAAATCACTCAAACTATTTTCTTCTTTATTCCAATAAGATGCTCCATCTTTTGCCACTTCTTTATTAAAACCTACATCTAGTAATAAATTTATATTTGTTGTGGCTAAAGCTTCTAATAGTGTTGGATTTGTTCCCCCTACTTCATGGCCATGTATATATCCATATGCATTTTTTCTTATTAAAGTTAATAATTCACTATCATATACAGTTCCAACAAATTTAATTCTCTTATCTTTTTCAAAATTAGTTTTTTGTTTTAATTCTTCATAGAATTTATTTTGTTCTACATTTGTAATAATTATTAGGTCTTTTTTTGTATTAGATTTTATAAATTCTTTTATCATTGTTTCATAATTGTTTTCAGGTACAAATCTTCCTACTATTAAATAATATTGGTTTCTTTTTACATTTTTTTCAATATACCATTTTACTAATTTATTAACATTATTTGATTGATTTAATTCTGAGCCATACGCTATAAATGTAGTAT
>CAYSKD010000090.1:0-4617 GCA_964431665.1 uncultured Clostridium sp. | reverse complement strand
TAAATACACAAAAGATAAAAACTAAAACTGGAAATGATATAACACATAAAGATTTAAGATATGCAATACAAGTTATGCAACGCAAACATAAAAATTGTAGATGGAAAAGTGAAAAAATTAGAAGTAGAAATTTTTATATTCTTATTGAAGGCTATTATTGGTTAATCAATGTATATTTCAATAGCAATATGAAGTTAATTGACGCAGACATAGAATTTTTTGAAGAATTAATAAAACAATATGAAGATGTATTAAAATTAGAATCTAAAAATTTATTTGATAAAGATATGAAAATACAAGAGCTAGTAATTTACTTTAATAAGAAATATGAAACAATTGAAAAAGCAATTTGGAAAATGATAAAGGTTTATAGTAATTATAGATATATTGTAAATAATGAATATTTAATTACTAAAGAAGGTATTGAATGGCTTTGTAAAAATTGTTTTAAACAAAAATATTTAGAACTATTAGAAAGTTATAAAATGGATCTAACAGAAAAATTTATTAAAGCTGGTTATATATATGATAATTTTTTTAACAAAAATTAGAAAAGGGCGCTGACAAACAGCTAAAAGTACGTTATAACGTTATCATAATCGATTATATATAGCATATATGCTAAAAGTTTAGAAGGAGGATTAAAATGGTTGATAAGAAATCTGTTAGAGAATTATTTAAAGCGATTGAAGAACAATTTAATTTCGATCTTGTAGAACTTGATAGATATAAAGAAGTAGTAAATCGCAGAAGAAATAAATCAGATCTCATTGAAAACTCTGTTAGTAAACAAGATTTTGATTTAATACAAGAATATCTTGAAATAGAAAACGAAGCTTCATCAATTGAAATGGAAGAGGCTTTTGTAAAAGGATTTTCGACAGCATATCAATTACTGATAGATTCATTGATGTAACTGGAGGTGTTTTAAATGAATAACATTGAAAAAAGAATAAGTACAGTTAATAAAATACTAAAATTGCTAAAACTAGATATATTAAATGATGAAGAAAAACAAGCTATATACGAATTAGCAAAAAATACTAAAAAAACAGATTTACAAAAAAGAAGATTCTATATGGTATATAATGTTGGACCAAATAAAGATGAACATAATACATATAAAAAAGTTGCACATTTCTATGATTGCTCAATGGGAGCAGTAAGAAGTTCAGTAATGACAGTTGTAGTAGCTTTATATCATATATCAGATGAAAAGTTTAGTATTTTAGAAAACATATTAAAAAAGTATGAAAAATAATAATATTATTATAATTGGGTCTAGGTAAAACTAGGCTCTTTTTTGTTAGGAAGTGAGAAAATGCAATTTAATACAAAAGAGAGAAGAAAAAGTATAAAGGTAATAGTTTCTGATGAAGAAAGAACTTTAGTAGAGGCAAAAGCAAATTTTTATGGTTATAAAACAATTGCAAGTTATATTAGAGATACAGCTATATATGAAAAGGTAACACATGTTGATTTGAAAAGTAAAAATGAATTGTATGAGGCTTATAGTAATAATACAAAAGAGTTAAAGAAAATAGCAAAAGAATTTAGGCATTTTAGTAAATATGCAACTCAAATTTCACAAGAAGATATGAAAAATATTTCTATAACATTATTTTCTATTCTAAAAAAGCAAAAGCAAATGTTACAACTTATTGAAAATAAATTAGATATAGATATTTGGCAAGAAATTAATAAAAAGGATCATACAGATTGCCAATAACAAAAAGAGAAGCACATTATGGTTCGCCTAAAGAGTTAATCAACTATATACTAGATGAAAAACACGATGGCGAAAAAGTAGGTCAAGTATCAGGAGTAAATTGTAATGTAGAAACAGCATTATTAGAATTTAGAGATATACAAAGAAAATATAATATGAAGGGAAGTAGAGTTGCATATCACATTATACAAAGTTTTTCTCCAAAAGATGATATTACAGAAGAACAGGCCAATGAAATTGGAAAAAGATTGTGTGAAGAATTATATCCAGATTTTCAGTGTGTAATATCAACGCATATAGATAAAGGACATATACATAATCATATATGCTTAAATGCTATAAGTTTAGATGGTAGAAAACTAGAAGATAGGCTTTCAAGTGAAAAAGAAGGTTTATATGGTCTTAGTGATACAAGTGATAAAATTGCAGCTGAATATGGTTGTTTTATTATGCCTAGAAAAACTTATATGAAGTCTAAAACAAAAGATTATTACCATCAATATAAAGAGCAAAGTTGGAAAGAAAAAATAAAAGAAGATATAGAAGGAATATTACCAAAATGTGATTCGTTAGAAGAATTTTTAGATGAATTATCAATTGCTGGTTATGAAGTAAGAAGGGGAAAAAATCTATCAGTTAAATGTTTAGGAATGGAACGATTTGCAAGATTAAATACTATCAATAGTAGTTTAAGCACAAGTAATTTATATAGGTATTTTAAGAATAAAGATAATATAAATCTTACTGAAATTGATTTTGATGAAAATAATTTTAATATAGATATGTTATCAAAAATAATAGAATCTAAAAATGCAATTGAAAAAAGTAGTATTCAAACAGAAGGTAAAAAATATAGTGAGTATCAAAAAACACGTTATCAAGAAATTAAAAGATTCTATAATTTAAAACAACAACTAGAGTTTTTAGATAAATATAATATAAAGTCATTTGATGATATTGAAAAACAAATACAATTTAAACGATCAGAAATAAAATCTAAAAATATAACATTAAAGAAAAATAAAAAAGAATATGATGCAATATTAGAAAAAACAGAAAAAGCACAGGATTATATTAGACTTTACAAAGTTTATGAGTATGCTAAAAGTTATCAGGAACAAGATCCAAAGTATGTAATGCCAAAAGAAGTAGAAATATTTTTGAATCTGCAAGAAGAATTAAAAATTAATTCATTAGATGAGGCTAGAAGTTTAATAAAATCTACAAGACAAGAAAGAATTGATATAAACAAAACTAAAAAAGAAATATTAGATTTACAAAGAGAATTAAATCATTTAGATACAATAAAAGAAGAAAAGCTAATACAAAGTGGTTTATATATTCATAATATAAAATTTGGTGGTAATCATATAGACTATAAAAAGTCGAAAGATGATGTATATTGTATTATATTACCTTATACAAAAGAAAAAATGTATATACCAAAGAAATATACTGCATTTAATGAAAAATATCAGTATTATACTTTATTTTTGGTAGATGACAAAGAATACGAGTTATATGATGAAAATGATAAAATAATTCAAAGTATAACTGGCAAAAATTTAGAAGAACATGTTTTAGAAAAGAAAAAAGAAATAGATAAATTGTATAGTTATTAGTTAAGGGCTTAGAGCAAAACTCTAGGCTCTTTTTTGATGCAATTTGCAAAAGAGGAGGGATTAAGTGATTAAATTATTAAGTCTATTCACAGGAATAGGAGCATTTGAAAAAGCATTAGAAAGACTAAAAATAGAATATGAATTAGTTGGATTTAGTGAAATAGATAAGTATGCAATAAAAAGTTATTGTGCAATACATAATGTTTCAGAAGATAAAAATTATGGAGATGTAACATTAATAAATGAAAATGATTTGCCAGATTTTGATATTATGACTTGGGGATTTCCATGTCAAGATATAAGCATTGCTGGAAAGTTAAAAGGTATTAAAGAAGGGAAAACAAGAAGCGGGTTATATTACGAAGGTTATAGAATTTTAAAAGCTAAAAAGCCTAAAATAAGCATAATAGAGAATGTTAAGAATTTAACAAGTAAAAGATTTAGTAATGAGTTTAATTCAATATTAAAAGATTTATCAGATTTAGGTTATAACAATTATTGGCAAGTATTAAATGCTAAAGATTATGGAATACCACAAAATAGGGAGAGAGTTTTTATTATAAGCATTAGAAAAGATGTAGATAACAATAAATTTACTTTTCCAGAGAAAATACCATTACAATTGAAATTAAAAGATTTACTAGAGGAAGTTGTGGATGATAAATATTATTTAACTGAAAAAGGGATTGGTAGGCTAATAAAGAAAAATAATAAACTAATTAGAAATAATGCTAATCCAGAAGTAAGTTCTTGCATAATTGCTGGCTATCATAAAATGGATGGTAGAAATAATCAATACATATCAGAACAAAATAAACCTAAAAGAATAGGTGGAATTTATGATACAGAAGAAAGAAAAAGACAAGCAGGAAGTATTTATGATCCAGATTCTATATCTCCAACGTTAACAACAATGTTTCCTGGAGGAGATAAACAGCCATTTGTACTTGTAAATGAAGGAACTAAAAAAGGTAGTTCAGAGGCAAGAGAAGGTGATTCAATTAATATTTCATACCCTAAAAATATAAAGAAAAGAGGCAGAGTAGGAAAAGAAGTTTCGCAAACTATTTTAACTTCTCCTAATATGGCAGTAGTTGAAAATGCAAATAAACCAATATGTTTAAATGTAAATAAAAAGGTAAGTATTCAAGATAGAATATATGATGAAGAAGGTATTTCAGCAACAGTAACAGCAAGTGAATTTAGACCTAAAATAGCAGAAAGAAAAATGTTTAATTCTTATAATGATAAAGAAATAAAAGATAT
>CAYSKD010000089.1:0-4645 GCA_964431665.1 uncultured Clostridium sp. | reverse complement strand
ATTTAGAAATATTTCATATTAATTATGATATTTATGAATATATAAATAAAAATAAAGAAAAAATATCAATAATAGATTTAAAAGAAGACGGATTATATATAGCATTAAGCAAAGGAATATATAAAAAAACTAACATATTGGATATAATTTCTATGCTTACAAATAAAAATAATCTTTTAAATCCTTGTATCGATATATTAGATGAAGTAATAAAGAATAAATTAAGAGGTGACTAACTTTATGAAAAGTTTTTTAGTAATTGATGGAAATAGTATAATGAATAGAGCGTTTTATGGATTACTTAATACAAAGATGTATTCAAATACTGCTGCTATTCATACAAATGCAATATATGCATTTTTAAATATATATTGGATGATACAAGAAAAAATAAATCCAGACTATGTTGCAGTATCATTTGATTTAAAAGCACCTACATTTAGACATAAAATGTATGCTGAATATAAAGGAACTAGAAAATCGATGCCAGACGAACTTGCAGAACAGATGCCAGTTATAAAAGAAGTATTAAATGCAATGAATATTGAAATATTACAACTTGAAGGATATGAGGCTGATGACATTTTAGGTACTGTTGCAAATAACAACACAAAAAATAATATATTTACTTATATATTAACTGGTGATAAAGATTCTTTTCAATTAATTAGTGATACTACTTCTGTTATAATACCTACAACTAAAAAAGGAAAAACTGAGTATACTACATATACCAAAGAATTATTAAAGGAAAAATTAAATATTTTACCATATCAAGTTGTTCATATAAAAGCATTGATGGGTGATAATTCAGATAATATACCCGGAGTTAAAGGAATAGGTGAGAAGACAGCATATAGTTTAATATGGGATAATGAGACACTTGATAGTATATATG
The DNA here is from genome assembly GCA_964431665.1 of uncultured Clostridium sp. Taxonomy (GTDB): domain Bacteria; phylum Bacillota; class Clostridia; order TANB77; family CAG-465; genus CAG-465. The sequence continues at coordinate 3,747 of CAYSKD010000089.1, read as the reverse complement.
AAAATATTGATACAATAAAAATAACTCCAAAGGTAAAAGAAAAATTATTACAAGATAAAGATATGGCATACTTAAGTAAAACACTTGCTACAATTGATATAAATGTACCAATTACCATTGATTATGAAAAATGTTTGTGCGGTGATGTAGATAAACCAAAACTATACAGATTATTTAAAAAATTAGAATTTTCTAAATTTTTAAATAAATATGATTTTTCAAATGTTAGTATTGAAGATGGCAATAAAAATATTAACGAATCTAAAAATGCTTTATTAATATCTTCTATTAAAAAAATTATTGTTATAGATAATAACAATTTTGAAGAATACAAAAGCATTATATTTGATGTATTAAATGAAAAAAGAATATCATATATATTAAATGTAGTAAATCACGATAACTTTATTGAACATGCAGGATTATATGATAAATTTTTATTAGCTATTTACTCAAACAAAAATGATATTATATATGTTATAAACTTAAAAAGTATAAAAAATAATTCAGACGAAAACTATAAATTACTTTTATGCAATTTTGCAAATAGCACAGCTTACAAAATGGGATATAATATAAAACAAGACATTTTATTTTTATTTAATAATATATGTGATAATGTTACAAACTTTAAATTTGATATTATGATTGCATATCATTTAATGGATTCTCTAAAATCTAATTATCCAATAGAATACATCTTAAATGATTTATATGGCATTACGTTAGATATAAAAAATAATGATAAAAAAGAAGATAGACAGCTTTCATTATTTACTGATATAGATGATGAAAAAGAGTTTATTAATGAGCAAGAAAAGAAAAATATTATGTATCTTTTAAAGGGTATATTTTTTGCATATGATAATGTTTTAGATAAACTAAATAAAAATAATATGTTAGAACTCTTTAATAATATTGAAATGCCACTTACTGAAACACTAGCTTCAATGGAACATACTGGTATGTATATAGATGTTTTAAAGCTAAATGAATTTAATGATGATATTACTAAAAGATTAAAAGAATTAGAAGATGATATATATAAATTAGCTGGTTGTGAGTTTAATATTAATTCTACACAGCAACTTGGAACTATTTTATTTGAAAAATTGGGATTACCTGTAATTAAGAAAAAAAAGACCGGATACTCTACTGATAAAGAAGTCTTAGAGGAACTGTTAGATAAACATGAGATTATAAATAAATTACTTGAATATAGACAAACTGCTAAGTTAAAAAGTACATATGTTGATGGACTAAAATCAAAAATAGCAACTGATGGCAGAATTCATACTACATTTATGCAAACAGTTACTTCAACAGGCAGATTAAGTAGTGTTGAACCTAATTTGCAAAACATTCCAGTAAGACTTGAATTAGGCAAAAAAATAAGAAAATTTTTTGTTGCACAAGATAATAGATGTATAATAGATGCTGATTATAGTCAAATAGAACTTAGAGTACTTGCTCATATTTCAAATGATGAAACTATGATAAATGCATTTAAAAACGGAATTGATATACACAAAGTAACAGCTTCTCAAGTATTCTCAATACCTATTGATGATGTTTCTGATGAATTAAGGACAAAAGCTAAAGCTGTTAATTTTGGAATAGTTTATGGTATTAGTGAATATGGACTTGCTAAAAATATTTCTATTAGTAGAAAAGAAGCATCAATGTATATAGATAATTATTTGAATAAATATCATGGTATAAAAGAGTTTATGGAAAATATAGTTAAAGAGGCAAGTATAAAGGGGTATGTTAGTACTATGTTCTCAAGAAGAAGATATATTCCAGAACTTAATAATAAAAGTAAAAATATTGTACAATTTGGAAAACGTGTAGCAATGAATACTCCAATACAGGGAAGTGCTGCTGACATAATTAAACTTGCTATGAATAAAATATATTATAAATTAAAGGAAAATAATTTAAAGTCAAAATTAATAATGCAAGTACACGATGAGCTTTTAATAGAATGCGTTCCAGAAGAAGTTGAACAAGTAAAGAGTATTATGTATGATGCTATGGAACATATTGTAGATTTAAAAGTCCCATTAAATATTGATTTAAACGTAGGTAAAAGTTGGTATGATGCTAAATAAGGGAAGGTAAATGATGCAAAAAAATAAAAGAGGAAAATTTAATAAATATTTAAATAGGATAATAATTGCTATTGTTATAGTATTAATTTGCTTTTTAGTATTAATATATATATTAAAATCTTTTATATATCCCACCCATCATTTTGAAATAATAAAAAAAGAAGCAGCTCAAAATAATGTTGATCCATATTTAATACTTGCAATAATAAAAACGGAAAGTGGATTTGATAGTTTGGCTACATCGCATAAAAATGCTAAGGGCTTGATGCAAATCATGGATTCTACAGCAGAAGAGATAAATAAAGATGGTAATGTAGTCGAAGGTACAGATGAGTTAAATATATATGATGAAAATACAAATATTGCACTTGGATGTAAATACTTTGGTTTACTTGTTTCTAAGTATAATGGAAATTATTATCTTGCAATCTGTGCATATAATGCTGGAATGGGAAATGTTGATAAATGGATTAATGAAGGTATTATTAGCGATAAACTTGATAGCTATGATAATAGCAATAATATACCATACGAAGAAACTAAAAAATATTTAAAGAAGGTTATTAATTCATACAAGATGTATAGGGTGCTATACAATTGATATAAAGAGGCAATAAAGGGCTATCAAGCTGATATAGTTAAAGTTATAGCTCTTTGACTTTTTTGTTTTACATATATTTGCTTTTAATCATTAAAAATGTAAAAATAACTATATAAACCTTGACAGCTACATGTATACAAGCTATAATATGTGTATGATTAACAATTTGTAATTTATATAAAAACCAATTCAATTTTAACAATATAATATCTGTTTAACAAAAAAGAAAATCATTTTTTGATATATAATAAGTTTAACGCCAATTAGATATCAAAAAAATGTATAAATAATAAAAATAAAGGAGGAGTTAGTTATGTCAGGACATAGCAAATGGGCAAATATTAAAAGAAAAAAAGAGGCTACAGATGCAAAAAAAGCTAATATTTTTTCAAAAATAGGAAAGGAATTAACAGTAGCAGTTAAGATGGGAGGAAGTGGTGACCCTAATGTCAATTCAAAGCTTAAAGATGTTATTTTAAAAGCAAAAGCTAATAATATGCCAAATGATAACATTAATAGATGTATTCAAAAAGCCGTGGGAGACTCTAATGCTGCAAACTATGAAGAAATAATCTATGAGGGATTTGGGCCTTGTAATACTTCAGTTATTGTTGAAGTTATGACAGATAATAAAAATAGAGCTGCAGCTGATATAAGAAGCATATTTTCAAAATCTGGTGGAACATTAGGTCAAACAGGTTCTGTTGGATATATGTTTGAAAAGAAAGGATACATATTAATAGAAAAAACTGAAGATATAGATGAAGATGAGTTAATGCTTGAGGTATTAGACAATGGTGCAGAAGATTTTGTTTGTGAAGATGGTTATATTGAAATTATAAGTTTACCAGAGAATTTTTCTAAGTTAAGAGACTATATAGAAACAAAGAACTTTAAAATATTAGAATCAGATATTAGACAAATTGCAACTATGAAGAAAGAACTTAGTGAAGAAGAAGAAATTAAATTCCAAAATTTCATTGATAAACTAGAAGATAATGACGATGTACAAAATGTGTGGCATAATGCAGA
>CAYSKD010000088.1:0-4680 GCA_964431665.1 uncultured Clostridium sp. | reverse complement strand
AGGAACAGGAAGTTGGTCATGGTATGTTAGTTATGCTTTTGCAAAGAGTGTAAGTTGGACAGGAAGTACTGCTACAGCAACATATGATAGTCTATATTCCATAAGCGATACATCTAAGGCTTATGGAATGTGGGTGGCTTCCCCTTTTGCTGAGGGCGGTTACTGGTTGATGAACGTGAACAATTACGCTGATTTGAACGGCGAAGGCTACGGCAACACCTACGGCTACTTTGGGTTCCGTCCCCTAGTTTGTCTAAAGTCTAGTGTCACATTAAATGAAGTAGAAAATGGATTTGAAATACAATAAAAGAAAGCAGTAAATTAAGATGTAGGTAGATATACTGCTAGGCATTATGTCTGGCAGTATTTTTTTGCTATATGTATGTTGGTTTGTCAAGACTAGTGGTAAATTTTTTATTTTTTTTATTTTTCTTGACATTGTCTAAAAACTAGTATATAATATATGAGTAAAAATAATGCTTAAGAAAATACGTATTAAGTTATATAGACTTTTTAAGGAGGGAATATAAAATGGCACAACCAAAAAGAAGATGGTCAAAAGAAAGAACTCATTTAAGACGTTCTACTTGGAAATTAGAAAATGTAAATTTATCTACTTGTTCAAATTGTGGTGAAGCAGTTCTTCCACATAAGGCTTGTCCATCATGTGGATATTATAATAAAAAACAAGCAGTTGAAATTAAAGAAAAATCTACAGCAGATAATCAATAGTTATTAATAAGGCTCACTATTTGTAGTGTGCCTTATTTGTTATAGTTGATATAAAAATGTTTGGATGATTTAAATTATGTATGAGGAGTTGTTTATCTTGGCTGGATATGAATTAGGTTATATAAAAAATAAAGGAAAACCAAATGTCATAAAAGAAATTGTAAAAGGTTCTATTGCAGATGAAATGGGAATAAAACCAGGATATATTTTGTTAAGTATTAATAATGAAAAAATAACTGATATATTAGATTATAAATTTCAAGTCTCTGATGAATATTTAGAAATAGAATTTATTAATTTAAATTCAGAGCACGAAATATATGAAATAGAGAAAGATGCAAATGAGGATTTAGGATTAATATTTGAAACTGAATTAATAGATAAACCAAGAAGTTGTAGAAATCAATGTATCTTTTGCTTTATGAATCAACTACCAAAAAATGTAAGAGATACTTTAATATTTAAAGATGATGATTATAGATTATCTTTTTTTTCGGGTAATTATGTTACGATGACTAATATGTCTGATAGTGATATAGATAGAATTATAAAATATAGATTGTCCCCTATAAATATATCAATACATGCTACTGATGAAAAGGTTAGATGTATGATGCTAAATAATAGATTTGCAGGAAGAGTTTTTAAATATATAGATAAGCTATATGAAGCTAAAATAAATATGAATATGCAGATAGTACTTTGCAAAGGAATAAATGATGGGAAAGTATTAGAAAAGACAATAAAGGATATATCAAAATACATTCCATGTGTAAGATGTCTTGCAATAGTTCCTGTAGGCTTAACTAAACATAGAGATAGTTTATACAATTTAGAAGAATTAACATCTAATGATTGCAAAGAGATAATTGATTTAGTAACACCTTATCAAAAAGAGTTTAAACAAAAGTATAATACTAACTTTGTATATTTAGCAGATGAGTTTTATTTAAAAGCTGGAGTTAAAATTCCAAATTATAGCGAATATGGAAATTTTGAAAATATAGAAAATGGAATTGGAATGATAGCAAATTTTGAACATGATTTTAAAAAGAGCATAAGTAAAATTAATAGAGAAGAGAATAATTATAACAGTAAAAGCGATATAAAAAATGTAGTAGTGTTAACTGGAAAAATTACACAAGAGTATATAACTAAAAAAAGTAAATTAGTTATGAAAAGAATACCTAACTTAAATATTAAGGTTATAGGCGTAACCAACACATTCTTTGGGGAAAAGATAACTGTAACTGGACTTATGGTTGGAAAAGATTTAAAAAGAGAGATAGAAAAAATACCAAAAGATAATATAATAGTATTTTCTGAAATTTGCTTAAAAGAAGATAAATATGTATTCTTAGATGATATGACTTTAGAAGAATTAAGGCAAATTAATAAAAATATTATTGTAATAGAAGATGGCGCAGATGCCTTTATAAAAATATTTGAAGATATTGCAAACAATAAAGCAATTAGTAAAAGGTAAAATATGAAAGGAAATTTATGGATTTAAAAGTATTATATGAAGATAATCATATTATTGTTGTTGTAAAACCAGCTAAAATACCTGTGCAAGCAGATAAATCTGGTGATATTGATTTTCTAACAATAATAAAAGAGTATATAAAAGAAAAATATAATAAGCCGGGTAATGTATATTTAGGTCTTGTGCATAGAATAGATAGAATGGTCGGTGGAGTTATGGTATTTGCCAAAACTTCAAAAGCTGCATCTAGAATTTCTGAGTATATAAGGCAGAAAAATGTTAAAAAGAGGTATTTAGCAATTGTAAATGGAACTTTAGAAGTTTCTAGTAAATACATAACCCTTGAAAACTATTTAATAAAAAATGAAAGACAAAATATGAGCAAAGTTGTAGATGAAACTAATAAAAAGGCAAAACTTGCTATACTTGAGTATAAGGTGTTAAAGAACTTTAAATATAATAATAAAGATTATTCACTTGTTGATATCAACTTACATACAGGACGTCATCATCAAATTAGAGTTCAATTTGCAAATATATCGCATCCGTTATATGGAGATATTAAATATGGTCAAAAAATAAATAAAGTTGGACAAAATATTGGACTTTGGTCATATTACCTATCTTTTTTTCATCCAACAAAAGATGAATATTTAGAATTTAAATATATACCTAAAGATATAGATAACTTAGATAAAATATGGAAGGAAGGTTTAAATGGACTTTGATAGCATAAGAATTAATATAAACTTATTAAAAGAAAGATTAGAAAAGATTAAAATAGCCTTAAATTATAATGATAAAATAGAGGAATTAAAAACATTAGAAAATGTAATGCTAGAGGCAAATTTTTGGGATGATAATAAAAAATCGGCTTCTATCCTTTCAAAAGTAAAAAAATTTAAAAGTTTAATTGAAAAAATAGATAAATTACAAAGATATATTAATGACGCTTATGGTTATTTAGAACTTTCAGAAGAACTAAATGATGAAGAAAGCTATAAAGAAGCACAAATTCTTTGTAATAAACTTGACTTGAAACTTGAAAAATTGGAAATAGATACTTTGCTTTCAGGTCAATATGATGCAAATAATGCAATTATTACTATACATCCTGGAGCTGGTGGTACAGAATCTCAAGATTGGGCTTTAATGATATATAGGATGTATTGCAAGTGGGCTGCAAAGACTGAATTTGAAGTTGAAGTTTTAGATTTATTAGATGGTGAAGAAGCAGGTATAAAAAGTGTATCTTTTTTAGTAAAAGGCTTAAATGCTTATGGATATTTAAAAGGCGAAAATGGTGTTCATCGACTTGTAAGAATTTCTCCATTTGATAGTAATTCTAGAAGGCATACTTCTTTTTGCGCTGTTGAAGTACTACCAGAAATTTCAGATGAAATACAAATTGAAATAAATCCAGAAGATATTGAAATGGATGTATATCGCTCAAGTGGAGCAGGTGGGCAACATATTAATAAGACTTCATCTGCAGTAAGACTAAAACATATACCAAGTGGTATTGTTGTAAGTTGTCAAACAGAGCGTTCGCAACTACAAAATAGAGAAAGCTGCATGAAAATGTTAAGAGCAAAGCTGTATAAAAAGGAACAAGAAGAACATAAAAAGATGTTAAGTGATATAAAAGGGGAAACAAGCGATAACGCATGGGGAAACCAAATTAGGTCTTATGTATTTTGCCCTTATACTTTGGTAAAGGATCATAGAACAAATTTTGAAGTTGGTAATGTACAAGCAGTTATGGATGGAAGAATAGATGAATTTATATATGCTTACTTGAAATATATAAAACAAAATGATATAATAGACTAAATTTTTGTTATATTTGTTTTTGTAAAATTATTATAAAAAGGAGAGAGAAAATGAAAAATACTTTAAGTAAAGTTATATTTTTTGATCTTGATGGAACGGTATTTGAAGAATTCTTTAATCGGGATAAGGAGTTTATTTTAAAAGAATTTAAAAATAATTATTTAGTATTATTAGTTGATAAAATAGCAAGATGTGTTAACAAATTTGGCATAATAAGTAATAATGCAATGATGTTAAAATTTCGTCTACTTATATATTCTTTGTTGTCTTTAAAAAGATATAGTAAAATTGAAAAAGATTATAAAAATTGGTATGTAAAAGAAGCAAATATAAGCTTAAACTATCATTATAAACACGATTTAAAAAAGCTTATAGATGCAAATTATGAAGTAATAATTATATCAAATAATTTATATTCTGATAAAATAAAATCAGATATAAGAATAATTACTACTACAAAAAAAATGAAAAAAGTAAAACTTTTTAATACAATACTTAAACAAGGAATATTATTTTTTGTTGGTGATAATTATTTTGATGATGTTTATACGGCTAATAAATTGAATATAAACTCTTTATATATTGGCGCAAATAATTTTATAAAAAGAAAAGCAAACTATAGTGCTAGT
>CAYSKD010000087.1:0-4712 GCA_964431665.1 uncultured Clostridium sp. | reverse complement strand
ATTTCTATCATGTTTGCCAATAATGAAATAGGTACAATTCAACCTATAATAGAAATAGGAAAAATTGCAAAAGAACACAATATTTATTTTCATACAGATGCAGTACAAGCAGTTGGAAGTGAAAAAATAGACGTTAAAGAAATGAATATAGATAGTTTATCTATGTCAGCACATAAATTTTATGGACCTAAGGGAATAGGAGCATTATTTGTTAGAAAAGGTGTACCATTTCAAAAATTGATGAATGGTGGACATCAAGAAAGAAATAAAAGGGCAGGAACAGAAAATGTACCTGCAATAGTTGGAATGGGAAAGGCTATTGAAATAGCATATAGAGATTTAGATAAACATAATAAAAAAATTAAAGAATTGAGAGATTACTATGTAGAGCAAGTACAAAAAAGAATACCTTATATAAAAATAAATGGAGATATGGAAAAAAGACTTCCTGGAAATAGTAACATATCATTTAAGTTTATAGAAGGCGAAGGGCTTTTACTAAATTTAGATTTAAAAGGTATTTGTGCATCAAGTGGTAGTGCTTGTACTTCTGGTTCTCTTGATCCATCTCATGTGCTTTTAGCAATAGGTTTACCACACGAAATTGCACATGGTAGTTTAAGAATATCAATAGGAAAATATAATAAAAAAGAAGAAATAGACTATTTAATTGATAATCTAATAGAAATAGTAGAAAGATTAAGAAATATGTCACCATTATATGATAAATTTACAAAAGAGCAAAAAGGAGGAAAATAGATATGGAACCTTATAACGATAAAGTTATTGAGCATTATTCAAATCCAAGAAATGTTGGAGAAATAGAAGATGCTTCAGGAATTGGAGAAGTTGGAAATCCAGTTTGTGGAGATATTATGAAAATGTATTTACAAATAGAAGATGGAATTATAAAGGATGTTAAATTTAAAACTTTTGGATGTGGTGCAGCAATAGCAACAAGTAGTATATCAACAGAAATGATAAAAGGAAAAACAATAGAAGAAGCATTAAAATTAAATAATAAAGATGTAGTAAAAGAACTAGGTGGATTACCTCCTGTTAAATTACATTGCTCAGTTTTAGCAGAAGAAGCAATAAAAGAGGCAATAGCAGATTATTATAGAAAAGAAGGGAAACTATCAGAAGAAGAAATTATTTCAAAATGTGGACTAAAATGTTCTAATAGTTGTTCTCATTGCACAAAAGTACAAGGAGAATAGAATATGACTCAGAAAGTTCTACTTGGAATGAGTGGTGGAGTTGATAGTTCTGTATCTGCAATACTTTTAAAACAAAAAGGTTATGATGTAGTTGGCATTACAATGAAATTATGGAAATCAGATGATGAAGAAATTGAAGGAGGATGTTGTTCTTTTTCTTCAAGTAGTGATGCTAAAAGAGTTTGTGATTTTTTAAAAATACCACATTATACAATAAATTACAAAAAGCAGTTTAAAGAGAAAGTTATAGATAATTTTATAAATGAGTATGCTAATCAAAGAACACCCAATCCTTGTATAGAATGTAATAGACATTTAAAATTTGATTGTATGTATAAAACTGCAAGAGAATTAGAAATTGATTATATTGCGACAGGACATTATGCTATAACAGAGTATAGTGAAAAATATAAAAGAGTGGTTTTAAAAAAAAGTAAAAATATTAAAAAAGATCAAAGTTATGTATTATATTGTATTCCAAAAGAAATATTAGATAAGGTTATATTCCCTCTTGGAGAATTTGAAAATAAAGAATATGTAAGAAGTATTGCACGAAAAAATAATTGCTTAATGGTAGCAAATAAACCAGATAGTGAAGATATATGTTTTATACCTAACGGAAATTATAAAGAATTTTTAGAACGAAATTCTAGTATAAAACAAAAAGAAGGAAATATTGTAAACTTCAATGGAGATATTCTAGGTAAGCATAATGGACTATATAATTATACAATAGGTCAAAGAAGAGGTCTGAGAATAAGTAACAAAGTACCACTTTTTGTTACAGGATTTAATAAAGAAAAAAATGAGGTAATAGTTGGCGAAGAAAAAGAACTTTATAAAACAGAAATGTATGTAAATGAAATAAATTTACTATTGTTTGATGAACTAAAAGAAAAATTAGAAGTATCAATTAAAACAAGATATTCAGCAAAAGAAGAAAAGGCAACGATAGAAATGATAGATAAAGATTTAATAAAAGTTATTTTTGAAAATCCAGTTGCTAGAATTACAGCAGGGCAATCAGCAGTATTTTATATTGATGATATTGTTGTAGGTGGTGGAAAAATAATTAATTGCTAAGTATGGTTAAAATTAGATATTTTATTTAAATTAGAATTGCCAAAAAACAAATCAATTAAAATATAGGTAGCCTAAAAAGGCTACTTTTTGCCTTTTATAATAGCAATTTTATCATTTTTAAAGTATAAGAAAAAGTCTATTATATTCACTTGATAAATATAAAAAAAGTATGGTATAATATATGCAAACGAAAAGTGGTGTTTTAATTTGTTAATTGATGTAGAAAAAATGAGATTATTAAAATCAAATAACCCTGAGGTAAGGTATAAGCTTGTAAAGCAAAATATAGAACGATTTTTTAGAGATTATATCTATTATTATAACGTATATGATAGAAATGAATTAATAATAGACTCTGGATATTTGCCTTTTCATTATTTAGATGAAATAGTACTTAATAAAATAATAGGACTGCTTGAAAAAGAGCTTGGCTATGGAATAATAATAATGAAAACGACTAATATAAACAAAATAGGATATGAAAAGGGAGATTTGATAAATATTAGATTATTCGATAAACAAACAGCAAATTCTAAAGATATAGATGATTATTTTAATTTAAAAATGTTTCAGCCACTTTATTCAACATTTCATAATTATTATAATATAGATGGAAGTATAAACGAAACTTCAAAATCATATTTATCATGTAAGGATATGAATAATATTATGCTTGATGAAAATAATTTAGATAAAAATTCCACTATAACTTAAGTAATGAGTTATAGTGGAATTTTTAAATAAATGAAGATTATTCATATATTAAAGTAAATTTAACTGAATTTAAACCTATTTGCTCTCTCCAAATTTCAAAATTTTTAAATATCAAACTAGCATGAATACTTGAAATTACAAAGTTTGAAGCTATATATTGTTCACCTTTTATATAATATGTAAATGTATTAAGCGTATTTTTATTTATAACAACACCGCAAAAATAATCTTTATCTATTTCATATTTTCCAATTGTGAAATAATTCTTAGGAAATTTATCTTCTAAAAAAGGTACTTCAATATATGCTAATTGTCCATCGAAAGTATTTTTTAAAAACTCTTTTTCAATTGAATTAAGTATAAAATCTTTTGTCATCACAAACTACATCCTTTCAAGTATTTACTTTATATATAACAATATTTTAATATAATATATTATATTTATTTATTAAACAATTAATTACTACAACTTTTATAAAAATACTTGAAAGTATATAAAAAAAATAGTATAATAAAAACAGTTATTATTGGGGTATAGCCAAGCGGTAAGGCAATCGGCTCTGACCCGATCATTTCGTAAGTTCGAATCTTACTACCCCAGCCAACGCTAATCTCTTCAATTGCAGCAAAATAATTTTGTAGAGATTTTTTTAGTGCTATATTTTTTGGAGGTTGTTTATATATGCAAGTTAAATTTATAATGCAAAATAATGGTGAAAATACATTAGAGGATGCTATAGTTTCAAATATTTCAAAGGGGCCTAAAAAAGCATATTTTATTTTTGGTAACCTTAAAGAAAGTGGATTTAAAATTATAGAAGAAGAATTAATTGACACAAAAATAAAGAAGTTTTTTATTGTAGGAATTGATAAAAAGAATACCACAAGAGGTATGCTTGATGCAATGTTGCATTTTACTAAAGATGTATATTTTTATTCAAATAATAATACAGTTGAGTTTGATTCTAACATATGTATATTTGAATATGCAAATGAAGCATATATATATAATTGTGCATCTGATGTATCTGAAAGTGGAATAAGAGATAATATATCTTTTTATACACAAATAATATATAATTTAGTAGATGCTAAAGAAAAATTAGAATATAAAGAGTATATAAAATTACTAATAAAGAACATAGAAACATTTGGATTTAGTAAATTAGATAAAGAAAAAATAGATGAATTAGTTGAAAGTAAAGAGATATTTTCAACAAGACAATATACACATACTGTAAAGAGTATATCAGAATTATTTGGTAAAAAAGATGTAGAGAATGAAAATAATGAAATGTCAGAAGAAAGAAAAGATGATATTTTTGTTGGAAATGTTGAAATACCAAAAGTTGATATATCAGATATTGATATAGATATATCAGATATTGATTTAGGTGAAGAAATAAAGTCAAATGATAAGGCTAATGATTTAATGGAAGATGATATTGAGCTTCCTAAAGATTATGATGTATATAGTGAGGAAATAGAAAAAGAGATTACTACTAATAATGAAAATAAAGAGTCTAATCAAATTAATGTTGATAATGAACTATATGATGAAAATTTAAAAGATATGAAATTTGATAAAGACTCTACTTTAGATATTGCTTCAATGTTATTTTCCAAAGCAAAAGTAAAATTAGATATAGATAATGATGTCAAAGAAGAAAAATCAAATACTCAAGATGAAATGGT
>CAYSKD010000086.1:0-4786 GCA_964431665.1 uncultured Clostridium sp. | reverse complement strand
ACAAATGGCAAGAGCTGCAGGAATGCATTTAGTAATTGCAACTCAAAGACCATCTGTAGATGTAATTACAGGTTTAATTAAAGCAAACATACCATCACGTATAGCATTTAAAGTTTCTTCTCAAGTGGATTCTAGAACAATACTTGATATGGCAGGAGCAGAAAAATTACTTGGTAAAGGAGATATGTTGTATTTCCCAGTAGGAGAAGCAAAACCTTGTAGAATACAAGGAGCGTTTATTTCAGAAAAAGAAATAGATAAAATAGTAGAATATATTAAAAATAATACTGATGTAAACTATAATGAAGATATAATCCAAAGCATCGAAAAAGCTGATACAAAATCAGGAGATAATGCCTCAGATAGTGATGATGATTCCGATCCTATTTTAAATGATGCAATAGATTTAGTTGTTGATATGGGGCAAGCTTCAGCTTCAATGTTACAAAGAAGATTTAAAATTGGATATTCAAGAGCTGGAAGAATAGTAGACCAAATGGAAGCTCGTGGACTTATTTCTGGATATGAGGGAAGTAAGCCAAGACAAGTACTAATATCAAAAGCAGAATGGCAAGAGTTAAAATTTGGTAAACAAGAAGAGGTTATTAATCCTACTAATGAAGTACAAGAAGAAATTAATAATAAAATAGAAGATATTATGGCTGATGAGAATGAAACTAGTAGATTTGATGAAGTGTCTGCTGTTGATTCACCTAGTTTACAAGTATTAGAAGATATGAATAGTGCAAATAAAAGATCAAAATATGATGTTGAATTATAAATAATAAAAAGGAGTTAATTGTAATGGCAGTTAGAGATTTAGTGTATGATGGTGATAAATTACTTTTAGAAAAATCGGAAGAGATAACAAAAATAACACAAGAAATTAAAACGTTAGCAAATGATATGCTAGATACTATGTATAAATATGATGGAATAGGGCTTGCAGCTGTTCAAATTGGTAAGAAAATTAGAATGATAGTATATGATTCAACATATGTTGAAGAAGGTGCAAAGAAAAAACCTGTTATTATGATAAATCCTAAGATTGTTTGGACATCTAAGACAACTGTTATAGTTGAAGAAGGTTGTTTAAGCTTTCCTGAAATATTTGAGGATGTAGAAAGATTTGAAAAAGTAAAAGTTGAATATATTGGTATCGATGGGAAAAAAAGAATAAAAAGTGTAAATGGTATCGAAGCAGTAGTTATACAGCATGAAACCGATCATTTAGATGGTATAGTATTCTTAGATAGGGTTGATAAAAAGAAATCAAAAAATAATAAAGATAAAAAAGGAAGAAAAAGATGAAAAAGAAAATAGGTCTTACAATATTAGTAGTAGTAATTTTAGTATCAATTGGTTTAGTAATGTTTTTTGTTGATAGATATAACAACTCTATTAAAGGTATAACCGCTAAAAACTATAAAGAGGTTGCAGATGTACTAACAATAAATGAAAATCAAAAATTAATAGAATTATTAAAAGAAGATTTAGATAATGACTCTAATTTAGATTATATCGGAATAATAGGAGAACCCAAATATAAAGATAAAGATGAGAGCGCATCTGTTGATGAACTTTCAAAACTTACTTCTCCTTTAGAAATGTATAATAACCTTGAAGTCGTATTTATCAATGGTAGTACTAAAGAGATAAAAAAGTATAATTCAGAAATGTCATTTGATTTTAATGTTAATTTTGAAATAAAGAGTGATAATAATATAAAATATATATTTGTAAATGATGATTCAAGCGGAAATGTATTGCTTTTACATTTGCAAGAAAACGAATTAAAGGATGTTATAAAAGATAGCATATCATCTGATTTTAATGGATATACAATAACTATTACATTTGATAGTGAAAATACTTCTAAAATAAAAATAAAACTTGATAATTATGCACGTTCATATTTAAATCAGGTAAATGAAGAGTATACATTAGAGTTTGAAAACAAAGAAATTAATAAAGATAACTATAGGCCAACATATCTTGCAAATAAATTTTGTAATTTTAAACTAGAAGATATAGATAATGATGGTATACTAGAGTTAATAGGAATACAAAATGTACTCTACTTAAATATTACAAATGATGAATTACCTCAGATAGCTGGTACTATAAATACAATATTTAAAGTTAATGAAGGTAAAATTACATATAATAATGTAGAAGTTAAATTGTAATAAATTTATCATTTATTAAATTAATAATTTCTTAATATGTTATTAATATTTCCCAAAAGGTATTTTGTATAGCTTTTGGGAATAATTTAAATATAAAAGTAAAACTAGGTGAATAACATGGAAAGTAAGATATATAAAGAGCCAAATAAGAATGAAACAGAGACCACAGTAAATGTGTTATACAGTGAAAATAAACTATTGCTATATACTAATAAAGT
The DNA here is from genome assembly GCA_964431665.1 of uncultured Clostridium sp. Classification (GTDB taxonomy): domain Bacteria; phylum Bacillota; class Clostridia; order TANB77; family CAG-465; genus CAG-465. The sequence goes on along the minus strand of CAYSKD010000086.1, from coordinate 2,379 downwards.
ATCTTTGCAAAAGCAACTAAATAAGCTAATAGGAAAACCTAAAAAAGAATATAAAATAAAAAAAAGTATAGTTGGAAGCCTATGGGAGATATCTTTAAACGATAAGGTTAAAATTCAAAGAATAATATTACAGGCAAATATTTATGAATTATAATTATATTATATATTTAATTCTTTTATAGTTTATTTGCAATTATATAAAAAGATGTTAAAATATAATTATAAATGAAAGATAAGGTTATATGAGGAGATGATATAGTTTGGAGGATAATATAAAAGAAAAAAGAAAGAGTAAGAAAATTGTATTTATGGGCACCCCTATATTTGCTGCATGTTCTTTAGATAAATTAATTCAATCAGGATATAATGTGGTAGGTGTTTTTACCAACCCAGATACTAGGGCTGGTAGAGGAATGAAAACTGTTATGTCTCCTGTTAAAGAAGTGGCTAACTCTTTTAAAATACCTGTGTTTCAACCTGAAAAGTTAAGGAAAAATGATGAGGTTATACAAGTATTAAACGATTTAGCTCCAGACGTTATAGCAGTTGTTGCATATGGAAAAATACTACCAAAAGAGATACTAGAACTTCCAAAATATGGCTCAATTAATGTTCATGGTTCTCTACTTCCAAAATATAGAGGAGCTGCTCCTATTCAATGGTCTATTATTAATGGTGAAAAAGTAACTGGTATTACAACTATGTTTATGGATGAAGGAATGGATACAGGAGATATGCTATTAAAAGAGGAAATAAATATTAATAATGATGATAACTATGAGACTTTACATGATAAATTAAAGGAAATTGGTGCAGATCTTCTTGTTAAAACTCTTGATAAAGTTTTTGACGGCAGTATAAAAAGAGAAAAACAAGGGGAAAACTATACACTTGCTCCAATGATTGATAAAAAAATGACAAAACTTGATTTTAACAATACTTGTGAAGATATATATAACTTTGTAAGAGGGCTATATCCATATCCTGCTACATATTTTACTTTAGATGATAAAATATATAAAGTATATAAAGTAGAGGGAATTAAATCTGATGAGTTTAATGAATATAATAATGGTGATATTGTAATGCAAACTAAGGATAGGCTATGTTTTAAATGTAAAGATGGATATATATCAATACTTGAAATTCAACCTCAAGGTTCAAAAAAGATGGATATAAAATCATTTTTAGCTGGAAATAAACTGTAATATGAGGAGATAATTGTGGAAAAAATAAACATTTGTGATATGACAATTGATGAACTAAAAGATTATATAAATAAAATAGGTGAAAAAGATTTTCATGCCACTCAAATTTTTAAATGGTTGCATAGAGTTGGCGTTTTATCTTTTGATGATATGAGCGATATATCTAAGTCATTAAGAGAAAAACTAAAGCAGAATACATATATACCTAATTTACAAGTTTTAAAATGTCAAACTTCTAAAAAAGATGGAACAATGAAATTTTTAATTGGACTTGATGATAATGCTGCTATTGAATCTGTACTTATGAAGTATCATCATGGAAATACACTTTGTGTATCAACTCAAGTTGGATGCAAAATGGGATGTAAATTTTGTGCATCTACTAAAGAAGGCTTTGAAAGAAATTTAAATTCATCAGAAATTGAAGGACAAATATTAACTGTGCAAAGATACACAAACGAAAAGATATCTAATGTAGTATATATGGGTATTGGCGAGCCACTTGATAACTTTGATAATGTTATTCGCTCTATTAAAGTTATAAATGATCCACTAGGAATAGGTATTGGCGCAAGACATATAAGCTTATCAACTTGTGGTATTGTTCCTAGAATATATGACTTAGCTAAAGAAAATATACAATGTACCTTATCTATTTCTTTACATGCAACTACAGATAAAAAAAGAAGAGAAATTATGCCTATTGCAAATAAGTATACAATCGAGGAAATTCTTACTGCATGTAAAGATTATATAAAGATTACAGGTAGAAGGATAAGTTTTGAATATGCTTTAATAGAGGGAAAAAATGATAGTTATGAAGATGCAATGGATCTTGTAAGATTACTTAGAGGTATGATAGCTCATGTAAATTTAATACCTGTAAATGAAATAACAAATGGAATATATAAAAAGACTAGTAAAGAAACTGTAAATAAATTTATGACTACACTTAATGATTGTGGTATTGTTACTACAGTAAGAAGAGAGATGGGATCTGATATTGATGCAGCATGTGGTCAATTAAGAAAAAAATATATTGAAAAAAATGATGAAAAGTAAAATGATATATTTGTAAAAATATATTGAAACATAGCTAAAATAAAAGTAGTATTGTAATATGTAAACAAAAAGGGGTAAATATATGATAACACTAAACAAACAAACAAAC
>CAYSKD010000085.1:0-4826 GCA_964431665.1 uncultured Clostridium sp. | reverse complement strand
TTTTTATTATAAGTATAGTTTTTAATTATATTTTAGAAAGGAAAAAAATATAATAAAACTTTAGATTATAATTATAATTTAGTGTACAATTTTCAATGGCAATTTTTTAGTAAAAAAACCATAGAATAAATTTGTAAAATATCTATTTACTTACGTTGCTAAAAATGGTATAATATACATGTATTTTTAAGGAGTGAGTTATTTGTTAGATATTTTTTCTAGAGATGGTTTAATATCTTTTTTATATTTTTTGCCAGCTCTTTTATTATCACTTTCAATACATGAGTTTTCACATTCATATGTTGCATATAAACTAGGAGATAAAAGTCAAAAGGCCTTTGGAAGGCTTACTTTAAACCCAATTGCACATATAGACTTATGGGGCTTTTTGTGTATTGCACTTTTAGGATTTGGATGGGGAAAACCAGTAATTGTAAATGATAGTAATTTTAAAAATAAGTCAAGAGATAATATGCTTGTATCTCTTGCAGGGCCAGCATCAAATTTTATTATTGCAATATTACTTACTGTTATACTTAAAATATTAATTATTATGGGAGTATATGCAAATTTAATTACAAGTACTTGGGGTCAAATATTAATTAGTATGTTATTACTTACAATCAATTTTAATGTAGTATTTGCTGTATTTAATATGTTACCAATACCACCATTTGATGGTTCAAAGGTTCTGTTTTATTTTTTACCTGCAAAATATAAAAATATAATGTATACAATTGAAAAATATTCTTTTGTAATAATTATTATTTTTATCGTTACCGATCTTGCAAGTATAATAATTTCACCAGCATATAATTTAGTTATAAAATTAATAAATTGGATTTTATCAATTTAAGAAATATAGAAAATATAATGATAAATATAGTAATAAAGAAATAGAGGAATAATGATGTTAGGATTAAGTATAGAATCAAGTTGTGATGAAACATCTGCTTCAGTATTAAAAGATGGAAGAGAGGTACTTTCAAATATTGTTTCAACGCAAATAGAAATACATAAACAATTTGGTGGCGTAGTACCAGAAATAGCATCTCGTAAACATCTAACAAACATATCATATGTAGTTGATGAGGCTATAAAAAAAGCAGATATTAATTTAAAAGACATAGATTTTATTGGAGTAACATATGGGCCGGGGCTTGTTGGAGCTTTGCTAGTTGGAGTTTCATATGCAAAATCACTTGCATATGCCTTAAATATTCCAATTGTACCGACACATCATATTGCGGGTCATATAGCAGCCAATTATTTAACATATAAAGAGTTAAAGCCACCTTTTTTAGCACTTGTTGTTTCTGGTGGACATTCTCATTTAATATATGTAAAAGATTATACTAAATTTGAAGTGCTTGGAAAAACACGTGATGATGCTGTAGGTGAGGCATTTGATAAAGTAGCAAGAACTTTAGGGCTTGGCTATCCGGGTGGACCTGAAATAAGTAAATGTGCATTAAGTGGAAAACCTACATATAAATTACCTAAAACTAAGTTTGATAACTATGATTTTAGTTTTAGTGGAATAAAGACATCTGTTGTAAATATTGCACATAAAGAAGGAGAAAAATTAAGAGTAGCAGATATGTGTGCCTCTTTTGAAAATACTGTATGCGATGAGCTTATAGAAAACACGTTAAGAGTTATGAAAGATAAAAATATAGAAAAAGTTGTACTTGCAGGAGGGGTTTCAGCCAATAGAGTTTTAAGAGAAAGATTACAAAAAGAAGCAGATAAACATGGATATATTTCATATATTCCAGATTTAAAATATTGTACAGATAATGCTGCAATGATTGGATGTGCTTCATATTATAATTATATATCTTCTAAAAAGTATAGTATTTACGATAATCTTGATTTAAATGCTAAAGCAAATTTAAAAATAGATGAATGAAAAATAAATTTAAAGTAGGGAGTTGATGAAAAATGGCTATATATGCAATATCTGATTTACACTTGTCTTTTGGTGTTGATAAGCCTATGAATATATTTGGAACAATATGGAAAGATTATGAAAAAAAGATTGAAAAAAATTGGAAAGATACTGTAAATAACAATGATATTGTAATAATACCTGGGGATATATCTTGGGGAATAAATCTTAAAGAGACACTTTTAGATTTTAAATTTATTAATGAACTTCCTGGTAATAAAATAATAATGAAAGGAAATCATGATTATTATTTTTCTACTAAAACAAAGTTAGAAAATTTTTTTAAAGAAAATGGTATTAATACAATTTCAATACTTCATAATAATGCTATAGATATAGGAGAATATATATTGTGTGGTACTAGAGGCTGGAGTAAAATAGAAAGTAATGATAAGAAGTTAGATAAAAAAATAATTGAAAGAGAAAGTAAAAGACTTATATTATCACTTGAAGAAGGAATTAAATTGCAAAATGGTAATCAAACTAAAAAGGAAATATTAGTTGCTATGCATTTTCCTCCTTTTTTAAATGAGTTTCAAATGGTACTAAAAGAATATAATGTAAAAAAATGCATTTATGGACATTTACATGGATATGGACACTGTATGATAAAAGAAGGAATAATTGATAACATTGAATATATTATGGTATCGTGTGATTATACAAAATTTAAATTAGTTAAGTTATAAAGTAGAGCACAGTTCATTTTAATATAACATATTTATTTCACTTATTATTTTGAAAAATGCACAATTATAATAAAAATAAAGAAAACGTCTTTTGATAAACGTTTTCTTTAATTCTATTTAGTATATAAATGTGACTTTGAACCTATTTTAATTTATTATTTAATATTTATTATTTAATATTTATTATTTAATATTTATTATTTATTATTTATTATTTATTTGGCAGAACACCTCTACCCAAAAATGAACATTCTATACTTTATTGGTGGGTTCGCAATTAACTATTACATATAAATTGAATATTCATTTTAAACTATACATATTAAAGCACACTTTTTATCATTTTTTAATAGTTTTAAAAAAATAAGTCCTATATTATATATATTTATATATATAATATAGGAGATTTTAAATAAAAAATCAATTTGTAACGAGGTTTGATTTAGGGAATATCAACATATTTAGATATATAATTTATCAAATATATTATAAAAGTCTCCCAGTTTCAAACCTCGTTACACCATTTCATAAGAATAAAGATAAAATAATAAAAATTTTTTTAGTATTACTCAAAATCTTCCAAATCCATATCATAATCTGGCAATATTTCGTCAAGTTCTTCATCACTTAAACCAGTATAAAACATAACATCTTCCAAAATTGGATTTTTGTCATCTTCGTTATAATAGTAATTACTTTTATAATTTCCAAATCCAACTTTCATACCTTTGTATTTTATTCCTTCTGCTATATATGAACATATTTTTTCAAATAAATATGCAAATATGATTAAACCTATCCAAAACATATTCTTACACCCCCAAAACTACCAAAAATAAGGGCCATAATATTCATCTACTTGCTTTAATATTTCAAATGTTTTGTTCATTTTATTTTTATTATCTTTACCATATTTCTTATTTGAATATTTTTTTATGATTTTATTTTCTTCTTTAGTAGGGAAATACTTATTTTTCATTGATTTTCAGCTCCTTATAAAAATTTAATTTATTATATATTTATTATAAAGAGCTTTTTTCAAAACGTCCATAGAAAAGTTGAAAAAAGGCGATTTTTCAATGCTTTCGCCTTTTTAGTATTTATAATTTATTTTATATCAATATACATAGCATTTATCATTGGTATTGAAACTTGAGAACCCATAACAGATTCATAGCTATATATACCAGCAAATGAGCCATAAAAAGTTATAATGTCATCTTCTAAAATTCTACTTTCATTACTATTAGAATATTGATAAGTTACATATATTGTATCACTATAATAATAATCATCTGAATATGTATAATCATTCCTTGTAACATTAACTCTTAAATCAACTGTATTATTACTTCCTTCTAAAACTTGTATAACTTCTCCAGTAAAAGTATAGTCATTTCCTTTATATTGATCTGGATTTCTTGCTAATGTGTCATATGCAATAGTTTTACATTTAGCAATATAAGTTGAACGGTCTTCTTTGTTAGTTATGTATGAAGAACTTCCACCATTATTACTACCACCTGACATCATTGCAATAAAAAATATTACTACTACTATAATAATTATAATTGCCACTAAACTAATTCCTTTTTGATTTCTTAATTTTTCCATAATAAAACACCTTTCTTTCTATAAATTTGCACTAAAAAATACCCATAGCATTCCTATAATACCAATTATAATACCAGATAATCCATAACTCTTTTTTTCTTCTTGATTAGATATTGCAATTATACCAAGTATAATAGCAGCTATACCAAAAATGTATGGGAATACAAAAAACGAAATAACACCACAACACAAACTTGCTATTGAAAATTTATTACTATTACCATTATTCACAAAATCACCCCTTTATCATTTGTTAGATATTTACACACATATTATCACATAATAAAAAAATATGCAATAGATTTTGTGAGAAATTATCTAATATTTTTGTGCGAAAATAACCAACATACATTTGTTAGTTATTGAATTACACTATTGTTAGGTGGTGAATAACAATGAATGAATTAAAATTTAATCCAAATATTTATGAAACAATTAGAAAAAACATTATAAAATACAGAAAAGAAAGAAGAATGACATCAGCAGAATTAGCAGAAAAAATGGAATTATCACACGATTTTATTAGGCAAATACAATGTAAAGGAAAGAAAACAGCTAATGGATACAAACCT
>CAYSKD010000084.1:0-4879 GCA_964431665.1 uncultured Clostridium sp. | reverse complement strand
TAAATTTATTTAAAAAAGAAAAGACTGTTGATATTATTTGTCAACAGTCTGAAAGACTTTAAAAAGTCTTTTTAATATTATATACTAAAAAGTAAATAAAAAAGGAAATAGCACTATGAAAAAAATAGAAAACTTTGATGTTGAAACTACAATATTATTAAATACAGAAGAATATCATAATATTTCTTTAAATGAACCGATTTGTTTATATGGAAAAGTAAAAAGGTATTAAATGAATTTAACAAAAATAGAAATTATAAAACTGATAATTTAACTTTTGATACATATAAAAAATTAACAGGAGTTAACCCAGATATAAAAACAAAAATTGTATTATTAGTAAATGAATTACATAAATCAAACTTACAAATAATGGATTTATTAAGTTACTTATTAATATTAAAAGATAGCATTTATAGCGAAGATGAATTAGATTATAATATTAATTTTTGCATAATAAGAGAAAACTTAGAAAACAATAGAGTTAAGCCTGTTATAATATTAACAGTTAATAACGAAGATTATTATAAAGATAATAACAAATATTTTATACTAGATGACAAAATAAGTGAAATAGATGAAGAAAGTTTAAAAAATTTATTTAATAACAAAAAATATGAATATATTGAGAATACCAAATACAAAATTCCAAAAATAAGTGAAAATAATGTGAATATGAGACTTTATAAGTGATATTTCTTTTATATAGTAAAAATATTTGATATAATTACAATTGTGGAGATGATGAAATGAAAATACTTAAAAATATATTTGATTATGAAACAAAAGAGTTAAAAAAAATAAATAAAATTGTAGATCAAATTGAAGCACTTGATGATACTATGTCTAATATGAAAGATATTGAATTAAAAGCCAAGACATCAGAATTTAAAAATAGACTAAAAGAAGGAGAAACACTGGATGACATATTAATTGAAGCCTTTGCTGTTGCTAGAGAAGCGTGTAAAAGAACTATTGGAGAAAAGCCTTTTAAAGTACAACTAATAGGAGGGATAGCAATTCACAGAGGAAATATTGCTGAAATGAAAACTGGTGAAGGAAAAACATTAACAACAGTATTACCAGCATATCTAAATGCTCTAGAAGAAAAAGGAGTACATGTCATAACAACTAATGAATACTTATCAAGTCGTAATGCAAATTGGATGCGTCCAGTATATGATTATTTAGGAGTTAGTGTAGGAATAAACTTAAGAGAAAACACCCCAGCAGAAAAACAAGAAGCATATAACGCAGATATAACATATACAACAAATAATGAATTAGGATTTGATTACTTAAGAGACAATATGGTTGTAAGAAAAGAAAAAAGAGTTCAAAGAGGACTTAACTTTGCCATAATTGATGAAGTAGATTCAATACTAATAGATGAAGCTAGAACACCTTTAATTATAAGTGGAGGAACAGCAAAAAGTGCTAATATTTATAAAGAAGCAGACAGAGTATCAAAATCATTAAAAATAGACGATTATGTAGTAGATGAAAAAACTAAAAAAGTAACTCTTACAGAAGAAGGAGTTAAAAAATGCGAAAAATTATTAAACTTAGATAATTTATATGATATTCAAAATAGTGTAATGGTTCATAATTTAGATAAAGCACTTTCAGCTAATTATGCCTTTAAAAAAGATGTAGATTACGTAGTTGAAAATGATAAAGTAGTAATAGTAGATACATTTACAGGTAGACTTATGCATGGTAGACAATTTAGTGAAGGATTGCATCAAGCATTAGAAGCAAAAGAAAATGTACATATAAACGAAGAAACAAAAACACTAGCAACAATTACATTCCAAAATCTATTCAGAATGTACAATAAATTATCGGGTATGACAGGAACAGCAAAGACAGAAGAAGAAGAATTTAGAGATATTTATAATACATCTGTACTTTGTATACCAACAAATAAACCGGTAATAAGAGAAGATCAAATTGATTTAATCTATAGTAGTCTAGATGGAAAGTTTAATGCAGTAGTAAAAACAGTAAAAGAATTACATAAGACAAAAAGACCAGTTTTAATTGGTGCTGCTTCTGTAGAAACAAGTGAAAGACTCGATCAATTACTTAAAAAAGCAGGAATTCCACATGAACTATTAAATGCTAAAAATCATGAAAGAGAAGCAGATATAATTGCACATGCTGGTGAAAAAGGTGCAGTAACAATCGCAACAAACATGGCTGGACGTGGAACAGATATTAAACTAGGAGAAGGAGTCTGTGAACTTGGAGGTTTGTTTGTAATCGGAACAGAAAGACATGACTCAAGAAGAATAGATAATCAGTTAAGAGGAAGAGCTGGTCGTCAAGGCGATCCAGGTACATCAAGATTTTTCGTATCTATGGAAGATGATTTAATGGTTAAATTTGGCTCAGATAAAATGAAAGCAGTTATGGAAACTTTAGGAATTAAAGCAGACCAAGCTATTTCAAATAAAATGATTTCAAACAATATTGAAACAGCTCAAAAGAAAGTAGAAGGTTTTAACTTTGATAGAAGAAAAGGACTTCTAGATTTTGATAATGTTATTTCAAAACAAAGAGAAATTATATATGAAAGAAGAAATGAGATATTAGATCAAGATAATATAAAAGATAGAGTATTAGAAACATTAAAAGAATATGTTAAAAATGTTGTAATTTCACATATAGAAGGCAATAATGAGTTAACAGAAAACGATTTAAATAATATAATTGAACAATTTAATTCGAATATATTAAAATCTAAAAAACTATTATTAAGTGATTTAACTACATTGAATACAGAAGAAATAATAGATTTTATATACGATATAGTATTAAAAGATTATGCAAAGAAATTGGAAGATATACCTGAAGAAATAGTTGATGATTTTGAAAAATCAGTGTCTCTAAGAGTCATTGATAAAAACTGGATGGATCAACTAGATGCAATGGAAAACTTAAAAGAAGGAGTAGGTTTAAGAGGTTATGCTCAAAGTAATCCATTGCAAGTGTATGCTTTAGAAGGTTTTCAATTATTTGATAATATGATGTCAACTATTAATAATGAAATATCAACATATTTATTAAATGCAGTAGTGAAACAAAATATAGAAAGACAAGAAGTTAAAAATATAAAAACAAATGATGGAAAAGAAACTTTAAAGAAATCACCAAAAAAATCAGAAGGTAAAATCGGTAGGAATTCATTATGCCCATGTGGTTCGGGTCGTAAGTACAAACAATGTTGCGGGAAATGATTGTAAAATAAGGGATGTTAACACTTTTAATTGTATTAACATTTTCTTTTTGGGTAAATAAAAGTGTAAAATTTAATTAAAATAATACCTATATGTTCCAAATAACATACGAATATGTTATAATTATATGTAAATGTGAACTAATACTTTTATGAATAAAGAAGAACAAATTTTAAAACTTATAAAAGATAACAACGGAGTTATTACTACTAAAGAAATTGTTGAAAATGATATAAATAGAGTATTTTTAACTAGATTGGTTAATAAAGGAGAATTAGAAAGAGTTAAAAATGGTTTATATGTTTTACCATCTACTTGGGGAGATGAATATTTTCATATGAAACAGCATTATACTTTTTAAATCTTTGTGAATCTGTACCAAGCACATATCATATTACAGTAAATAGAGGATATAATGGTAGTTTAAAAAATTATACTAATGTAAAATTACATTTTGTAAAAAATGAAATATTTGAAATAGGTAAGATAACTATTAAAAGTCCACAAGGCCAAAATATTTTTTGCTATAATGCAGAAAGATGTATATGTGACTTATTAAAAGATAAAGATAATCAAGATATTGAAACTATAAAATATGCTATTACTGAATATTTGAATAATAAAAATGAAAGAGATTTACCAAAACTTATGGAGTATGCTAAAAAGTTTAATATAGAAGATGATGTAAGTAAGTATTTGGAGGTGTTAATGCAGTGTTAGATGCAGAAAATTTAAAAATCAAAATTAAAACAAAAGCACACAAAAATAATTTAGAACCACAAGATATAATGCAAATGTATTTCTTTGAAAGATTATTATATCGTATATCAGTTAGCAAGTATAAAATATATAATACTATATATATTACATAGTACTATATATACTGAAAAAGGATGGACTTGTGGATCAGGTAATAAATATAAGAATTGTTGTGATAAATAGTTTGCAATCCCTTATAAATAAAGGGTTTGAGAACGTGGACAAAATGAGGTAAATGTCAACATCCTAGATGTTGACATTTTTTTAGCCAATAAAATGCTTTAATTAGCAAAAAAATTATGGTAAAAGTTCAAGTTAAAAAAAGAGGTAAGACTTTTCAATATACTTTTGAAATAGCTCCTCAAGATGGAAAAAGAAAATGGATAACAAAATCTGGTTTTAAATCTAAGTCAGAAGCAGAGAGAGCGGGATTAAAATCTCTCAATGAATATTTAGAGACAGAGCATAGTTTTAAATCCTCTCAAATTTCGTATACTGATTATTTAGATTATTGGATGGAAGAATATTGTTATATTAATTTAAAACATAGAATATTGAAACATACAGATCCTGATCCAGTACATATATTTACTAAAAAGGAAATAGATTTGATTTTTGATAGTGTAAAAAATAATCATTGTGTATATTATGCCTTTTTAACAGCCTATTACTGATTGTAATTTAGTTAATAGTATGTGCTGTAATAATTGTATAACTATATGAGTTAATAGTTATCTTTATATGATCAATTTCACAATACCAATTTTTACCTTGCTTATAGATATTACAATTTTTATCTAAAACTTTATTCTTGCAATACTGGGCAACATTATCAGTATCTAATTTAAGGTTTTTCTTAATTCTATCAATACCCATTT
>CAYSKD010000083.1:0-4906 GCA_964431665.1 uncultured Clostridium sp. | reverse complement strand
TTTGGCATTTGTTATATATCCTACTATATTATCACCATACACTGGCATACAACATTTTGCAAGCTGTATTTTGCAATTTTTAATATTTTCTACAATAATTGCATCTGATATACTATTTTTATGTTTCACACTTATATTATTATTTATATTATTACCTTGCAGTTTTATATCTTTTTGATATAATTCAACTAATCTATTTACTACTTTAACTGGTGATATACTACCAAATCCAATATTTTCATAACAATCCTCTAATGATTTAAAGCTAAATTTTTTTAAACATTCATTAACATATTTTTCTTTTAATATTTCTTTGCTATCTTTTTGCTTTTTTAAACACTTTTCAAATTGCTCTTTTCCTTTAGCTATATTTTCTTCTTTTCCCTGTTCTTTTAAAAAGCCAGTTATTTTATTTTTTGCATTAGTAGTCTTTACAAATTTTAACCAATCACTACTAGGTCCTTTTGCTGTTTTAGAAGTAACTATCTCTACAATATCTGTATTTTCAAGTTTTGTACTAAGTGGTACCATTTTAGAATTAATTTTTGCTCCAATCATTTTTTCTGCTACCTTTTGATGTATTAGATATGCAAAATCTATTGGCGTTGAGCCTTTAGGCAGTGCTTTTATATCACCTTTTGGAGTAAATACAAAAACTTCTTCACCAAACAATTCTACTTTAAGCTTTTTTAGATTTTGTGAGTTATCTGCTAATTCTTTTTGTATTTCTAAAGTTTGTCTTAACCAAACCAATTTTTTATCTGCTTCTGTTTGTTTATCCTTTTTCTCTTTATATGCAAAATGTGCAGCTATACCATAGTCTGCTACTTTGTGCATATCCCATGTTCTAATCTGAATTTCAAAAGGTCTTGCACCATCACCAAAAACAGTAGTATGTAAAGATTGATACATATTAGTTTTAGGAACTGCGATATAATCTTTAAATCGTCCTGGCATTGGTTTATACATATCATGAACTATTCCAAGTGATGTATAACAATCTTTTATTGAATTAACTATTATCCTTATGGCAAGTAAATCGAATAAATCATCTGCTTTACATCCCTTTTGCATCATTTTTTTGTATATACTATAAAAATGTTTTGGTCTTCCATAAACAGTTGCAACAATCCCTTGAGCTTTTAATGCTTTTTCTATTTCATCAATTCTAAGTCTTATATACTCTTTTCTTTCTTCCTTTTTTTCATCAATTTGAGTTTTTACCATGTGATATTCATCTGGCATTAATACTCTAAAAGAAATATCTTCAAGTTCTGATTTTACCTGTGACATTCCAAGTCTATGAGCAATAGGGGCATAGATACTTAAGCATTCTTTTGCCATATTTTTCTTTACTTCTTCATTATCTATATTTTTAATATGTTGCATATTATATAACCTATCTGCAAGCTTAATAATTACTGTCCTTATATCTTTTGCAATAGCCATAAACATTTTACGTAAATTTTCACTATCTACTTTTTCTTTTGTTTTTAGGTTAAGACAAGATAATTTATCTACTGTTAACACTATATCTAATATTTCTTTTGAAAACAGCTTTTCAAATTCTACTTTATCAAATTTTTCGCTTTTTACCACCCCATGTAAAAGTGATGCATATATTGATACATCATCAAGTCTTAATTTTGCTACTTGAAATGCAACACCTTTTACATGTTCAATCATTGGAATATTTGCCTTTATTTTATCTTTATATATTAAGTTGCAATAATTTAGTACTTTGTTTAGCATTTCTTCATCATATTTAATTTTTTCTTCTTTTAATACTTCTCTAATATCTTGATTTAAATCATTGTTATATACCATTTAAGCCACCTCCTAGTAAAGTAAAGTAAATTTAATTTTAATTTTAATTTTAATTAATTAAAATTTCTCCTTTTATATTTTTATCTAATAAGCTAACAAAAGTTTTACCATCTTGTTTTGTTCCAACAATACTACCATAATGTGTTGGTATAGCATATTTTGGCATTATACTATTTGCAAGTAATGCAGCTTCTTTTGCATTCATTGTATAATATCCGCCAACTGGAAGAAGCGCTATATCACATTTTACATTTCTTAGTTCATCAAGGAAGTCTGTATCTCCTGCAATATAATATATACAAGAATTTACATTTATAATATAACCAACCCAGTTATTTTCTTTTTTATGAAACTCTTTGTTTTTGTTATACGCTCTTAAAGTTTTAAATCCTAATCCATTTACTGTATATTCTTCATTAGGTACAACTACAACAATATGGTTTTCATCAAGTGCTAAATCTTTTACGTCATTTAACAAATCTTGTGTAACTACATAATATGTACCGTCTTTTTTTACCTTTAGTATATCTTGCTTTGAAAAATGGTCATAATGTGAATGAGTACAAAATATATAGTCTGCATCATGATATTCTTTGTCTATATTATATGGATCAATATATATAACATAATCACCTTTTATTTTTATAGCACTATGTGTAATAACTTCTAAATTTTCCATTTAATCAACTCCTTCTTGAAAAGATCTAATTAATCTATTGATTTTTTAAAATCTTCTAATATAAATTGTATTGTTTTAGGTGTGTTATATGTGTTTAATTCTACACTACATATAACATTTATCTTATCTCCAACCTTAAATTCATCTCGTCTATCTCCTTTTGAAAATGCTAAAGCTTCAATTAAATACTTATCATCTCTTAATATAAATTTTAAGTGTTTTTCATCTTTTAATGTTCTAATTGCCGTTATTTTTAAGTCTTTATATATAAATAAAGGAGATGGATTTGATTGTCCATATGGACGTATTTTTCTTATATCTTTTAAAATATTTGCATTTAAATCTTCTTTTTTTATTTCCATATCTACATCAATTGTTTGCTCTTTAATATTACCATTTAAAATAGTAACTTGTCTTTCAAATTCATTTTTAAAATTTTCTAGTTCTTCTTCTTTAACACTCATACCAGCTGCTAATTCATGGCCTCCAAATTGAATTAAATATTTATCGGATTTACTTAAAGCATCATATAACGAAAAACCACTTGGACATCTTCCTGACCCCCTTATAACACCATTTTCTTTTGTAAATAATATTACAGGCTTGTTATATATACTAACAAGATTAGATGCAACTATTCCTATTACACCATTATGCCAAGTCTCATTGTATAACACTATACTATTATTTTCTTTAATTGTTGTAGAGCTTTCTATAATATTTGTAGCATTATCTAATATATCTTTTAATATTTCTTGTCTTGTAGAGTTTAATTCATCTAATTTTAAAGCTTTTATTTTGGCTTTGTTTTCATCTTCTTCAAGTAAAAGTTCAACTGCAACCTCTGCCTTGCCAAGTCTTCCGCAAGCATTTATTCTTGGAGCTACCAAAAAAGAAATCATTGTACTATCTATTTCTTTATAGTTTATTGTTTCAAGTAATGCTTTTATTCCCTGATTAGATGTTTTCTTTAACATCTGTAAACCAAATTTTGATATTATCCTATTTTCGTCTACAAGTGGCACTATATCTGATATTGTTCCAATTGCTACTATATCTAAATATTTTAGATATTCTTCTTTTTCTATATTATATTTTATAGCAAGTGCTACTATAGTCTTAAATGCCACACCAACTCCTGCAAGCATTTTAAAAGGATAATTATCGTCTTTTCTTTTGGGATCTACAACTGCTATACAAGATGGGATAATTTCTGAGCACTCATGATGGTCAGTAATACACATGTCAATTCCAAGTTCTTTAGCATATTCTGTTTCTTCAATTGCTGTTATTCCACAATCTACAGTTATTACCAATTTTACTCCTTTTGCTTTTATTTTATCTAAAGCATCTTTGTTTACTCCATAGCCTTCAACCAATCTATCTGGTAAATAATAACAAACATCTGCTCCTAAACTCTTTAAAAATTTATACATAATTGTAATACTTGTTATTCCATCTACATCATAATCACCATATATACATATCTTTTCATTATTATTTATAGCATTATATATTCTATCAATTAATTTATCCATATCACAAATTAAATATGGGTCCCTTAGAGAAGATAAATCACCATTTAAATACATATCTATATCTTCTACATTTCTTGATATTATTAATTTAGCTAATATTTCTGATATGTTATATTTATTCATTATATCTTTTACTTCGTCATTATTATATTTTTTTACATTCCAAACTTTTTGCATAACTCCTCCTAGTATTTTTAATATCTATATTTTACTACAAATTATAACAAAAATAAAGTAAAAGAGGAAAATTAAATAATATATATATTAAACAAGCAAGTAAGTAAGACATATATATAATCTTACTTACTTGTTTATTTTATATAATATTATAATTTATTTTAGATACAACGCTAAACGAAAAGAAACATTATCCCAATCACCATAAGGATAGTAACCATAAACACGACAAGAAACTGGGCCATCTGTCCCTGAATTTTCAAAATTTCCGCCACGTGGAACACGATAAATAGACTTTATTGCCTCCATTGTCCACTCCCAACAATTTCCAGCTAAATCATAGATTTCATTTAATTTGTAACTTTCATTACTTCCTGTATTTATTTTTGAACTACTTACATACTCTCCACTTGATGTATAAGTACTATAATTTCCATATCCTGTACTATCTTTTACTATTCCTGAATAATTTGTTTCTAAAAATCTTACTGTTGCATCCCACTGTACTCCATATATTAATGTTGATACTGCATCTTTTTCTTTTGTTGCATTTTCTACAGGATATAGCGCTCTTGCTTTTTCTACTGCTCCTCCGTCTAAATCTGTCATACTATTTGCAAAGCATATCACCCATGGAGTTTGATTTGCCTTACTTTGAGCATTTCCATTTCCATCATTACTTGCC
>CAYSKD010000082.1:0-4997 GCA_964431665.1 uncultured Clostridium sp. | reverse complement strand
ATATAAAGTACTTAAAATAAAAGCATCAACACTAAAAATAAATGTAGTGCTATTAAAAGCTATTATTGTTCCTATAATTAAAATTAACAAATAAGGTGCAAAAGATAAAATAAATAGTATTTTTGGTATTTTTTGTTTCATATATTATCCCCCATTAATAAAATATACTTTATTTTGAAAACGTATCAATAATTATATCAAATATATTAATATGAGTAATTGTAGAAATTCCTATTAAAAGAATAATTATAGAAATAACTAGAACTATTATTCTTATTAGTATATTAATAAATATCTTTTTATAATACTTTGTAGTATTATTTAAATTATTAGTATCATTATAAAATGATTGTTGTGAGTTAACATTATTGTCTATATTAAATATGCTATCCCTAAATCTTATATGATTGCTATTATTGTTAATATCTTGATTTGTGGTTATATCGTCATAAACATTTGCTTGATTAGGTGAAAATTCACTTAAATCAATATTACCAAGAAAATGTTCTATAATTTGGTCTTTTCTTTGTAGTTCTGCTTTAAGATTATTTATTGTATTTTGAAAATCAATTTCTTTTTGCATATTTTTATTTGATTTTTCAATATTTAAATTATAATCATATTCCGCTTTCTTTGTCTCATCAGAAAGTATATCATAAGCTTCATTTAATTCTTTTACTTTAGCTTCGGCTTTTTCTTTTTCTATGCCAGTAAATAAGTCGGGATGATTTCTCTTTATTTGCATTTTAAAAACTCTTTTTATTGTTTCAATAGAAGCTTTTTCATTTACTTCTAATATTTCATAGTAATTTTTCATAATAATTATTGACACCTCAATTATATATAATTATTTTATAGTATCTAAAATAAAAAGTCAATTAAAAAATATAATAAATTTGCAAATATGTAGTGGTATAGTAATACGACTAGTAAAACCACAATATAATTTTTTCCGAAAAAAAATCCATAATTTGTTGACATATAAATAGTTTTATGTTAAAATTAATAAGCATATGAAGTTTAATGAACGTGGAGGTGTTTTTTGTGAGAGAAAATTTAACATTAGCTTGTACAGAGTGCAAACAAAGAAATTATGAAACAGAAAAAAATAAAAGGAATAATCCAGATAGAATTGAGATGAAAAAGTTCTGCAAATTCTGCGGAAAACATACAGTGCATAAAGAAACAAAATAAGAAAATGGGGTGTTAACTGAAAATGGCAAATGGATTTATAAAAGGTGTAAAATCTGAATTAAAAAAAGTAGTATGGCCTACAAAAAAGCAGTTAATAAATAATACAGTTTTAGTATTAGTTTTAGTACTAGCTTTTGCAGTAATTGTACTTGGTGCAGATGTTATTTTGGAATTTTGCGATAGTAAATTATGGGAATTTATTAGTAATAAAATAGGATAACTGTTTATAGTATACAAAGGAGTTGGAAAAATTGGAAGATGAAAACATTTCTAATGTAGCACATTGGTATGTTGTATATACTTATTCTGGATATGAGAATAAAGTAAAAGCAACTCTAGAAAAAATAGTGGAAAATAGAGGTTTACAAGAAAAAATACAAGAAGTAATAATTCCAATGGAAGAAGAAATTGAAATTAAAGATGGTAAACAAAAAACGTCTATAAAAAAAGTTTTTCCAGGATATGTACTTGTTAAAATGGTTATGTCAGATGAGACATGGTATATAGTAAAAAGTATAAAAGGAATTTTTAATTTTGTTGGAGTAGGAGATAAGCCATTACCTCTTACCGAGAAAGAAATGCAAACACTAGGAATAGAAAATATAGTTAATCTCGATTTTGAAGTAGGGGATAATGTTCGAATAATAACAGAACCTTTTTATAATTATCTTGCAACTATTGAAGAGATTTTTACTGATAAAAAGAGGGTAAAGGTTAAAGTTTCTATGTTTGGTAGAGAAACTACTGTTGATTTAGAATTTAACCAAATTCAAAAAATATAAAATGAACATAAATAATTATATTATATAATCTTTTATGTTTAATATATTGTTTTACTTTTAAGGAGGTGAAAATGATGGCTGAAAAGAAAGTAACACATGTTGTAAAATTGCAAATTCAAGCTGGTAAAGCAAATCCTGCACCACCAGTAGGACCTGCACTTGGACCAACAGGTATTAATATAATGCAATTTTGTAAAGCATTCAATGAGCAAACTGCTAAAGACGCTGGTATGGTATTTCCAGTAATCCTTACAGTATATGCTGATAAAACTTTTGAATTTGTATTAAAAACTCCACCTGCTGCAGTATTATTAAAACAAGCTGCTAAAATAGATAAAGCATCTGGAAAACCACATAAGGATAAAGTTGGAAAAGTAACTACTTCACAAGTAGAAGAAATTGCAAAATTAAAAATGAAAGACCTTAACGCATCATCACTTGAAGCTGCAGTATCTATGATAAAAGGTACAGCAAGATCAATGGGGATCGAAGTTATAGGTTAATTATGGGAGAATATTTATATTCGTTATAACCAAAGGGGGGAAAAGAAATGAGCAAGATGAGTAAAAGAATGAGTGAGGCTAATAAACTAGTTGAAAGTGGTAAGCTTTATGATGCTAAGGAAGCTATTGAACTTGCACTTAGTATGCCAAAAGCTAAATTTGATGAAACTTTAGAAATGCATATAAAACTTGGAGTTGATTCAAAACAAGCTGATCAACAAGTTAGAGGTGTTATGGTACTTCCAAATGGTACTGGTAAAACAAAGAAAGTATTAGTTTTAGCTAAAGGTGAGAAAGCAGAACAAGCAAAAGCTGCTGGAGCTGATTTCGTAGGTGAAGCTGATATGATACAAAAAATTCAAACTGAAAATTGGTTTGGATTTGATGTAATAGTTGCAACACCTGACATGATGGCATCTTTAGGTAGAATTGCAAAAATACTTGGACCAAAAGGACTTATGCCAAATCCAAAATCTGGTACAGTTACTATGGATGTTACAAAAGCAGTAACTGAAATAAAAGCTGGTAAGATTGAATATAGACTAGATAAAAATAATATAATACATTGTCCAATTGGTAAAGTTTCATTTGGTGCAGACAAATTACTAGAAAATTATAATGCTTTACTTGATACTGTAATTAAGGCAAAACCAGCTGTAGCAAAAGGAACATATTTAAAGTCTATTGCTATATCAACAACAATGGGAGCTGGAATAAAAATAAACCCAAGACAGTAGGTGATAGAAATATCATAAATCCTACCGAGGTATTTATAATTGAAACTAAAACATAAGTTTTTGTGAGGTTAAAATACTTTGGTAGGCCTAACAAAAACTTTTTATTATTTTTAAGGAGGTGTCATAAAAAGTGCCAAGTCAAAAAATATTAGATCAAAAAAAAGCAAAAGTAGAAGAACTTGCTGAAAAATTCAAAAAGTCAAAAATGATTATATTAACTGAATATAGAGGTATATCTGTTGCAGATGATACAAAATTAAGATCTACTTTAAGAGAAAGTGGTAATGATTATTTAGTTGTAAAAAATTCAACTATTTCTTATGCTTTAAAAGAGGCTGGAATAGAGGGATGTGATGAAGTTTTAGAAGGGCCAACAGCAGTTGTTATAGGATATGATGACTATGTTGCTCCTGCAAAAGCAATTAATGATTATGCAAAAGACAATGAATTTTATAAAATTAAAGCAGGAATAATGGATTTAAAAGTTATTGATGTTAAAGAAGTTAAAAAGCTTGCATCTTTACCATCAAAGGATACATTATATGCTATGCTTGCATCTGCTTTACTTGGAAATATAAGAAACCTTGCAGTTGTGCTTGATCAAGTAAAACAAAAACAAGAAGAAAATGCATAATATAAAGAGTTATATATTAATTTAAATATTTTATATATTAGGAGGAATTAAAAATGGAAAAAATAGAAAAATTAATTGAAGAAATTGAAAAATTATCAGTAATTGAACTTGCTGATTTAGTAAAAGCAATTGAAGAAAAATTTGGCGTAAGTGCCGCTGCTGCTGTTGTAGCTGCTGGACCTGTTGCAGGTGCTGCTGCTGGAGCTGAAGAAAAAACTGAGTTTGATGTTGAACTAAAAGATGCTGGGGCTACTAAAATAGCTGTTATAAAAGCTGTTAGAGAAGCAACAGGATTAGGACTTAAAGAAGCTAAAGATTTAGTTGACTCTGCTCCAAAGGTTGTTAAAACTGCAATGCCAAAGGAAGAAGCAGAAAAATTAGTTGAAGCTTTAAAGGCTGCTGGTGCAACTGCTGAAATGAAATAATTAAAAGTAATTTAAAATCTGCTACACATGTGGCAGATTTTTTGCAAATTGTCTTAAATAATTCAAATAAAAAAATTAAAAAATCTACAGTTTGAGTATAAATATTGCAAAACATTTTTAAATCATATATTACTTACTTATATACAACATATATTATATTGAAGTACAACATTAAATAAGCTATTAATATACATAATATTTGTATATGTTTATTTAATAAAAAAGTATAATAATTTAGTTATATCAACGTTTGCACCCTTTTGAAAGCTTTATTAATAAGCATGGCTACATATTATATAAAACTATATATAAAAATACTAAGGGTACTTTAAAAATAAGAAATTATATGGTATAATAAGTAATATGGGGATGTAAGGTATCGACGGTTATCTTAAGTATATAAAAAGCGAGTAGTGGATGGTCGCTTTGGCCACTATAAAAAAGCGAATTAAAATAAACGCAGATAATAATAGATTTGCAATGGCTGCCTAGGTGCAGCATGTCTTTAATTTCTTTGCTAGAGGGATTTTAAAGGCATCAACTATCTAGCATAACAAATCTAATATTTGGTTAGGTATTAGAGGGTAATTATAACCACGCAATTATGCAGTTTTGTAAATGTTAGAGTATAATTGCAAGATTTAAACATTTACTGCACTCGGAGAAGTTTATATATATGGATTTTCGGACGTGAGTTCAATTCTCACCATCTCCACCATTGA
>CAYSKD010000081.1:0-5043 GCA_964431665.1 uncultured Clostridium sp. | reverse complement strand
TTACCCATACTACTTGAAATAACTATTTCCATATCTTTTTCTTCATTTGGTATTATATCTCCTGTATAATTAAGAGCTATATCATAATCTACATACACTGGTTCAACTATTAAATTTTTAACAATAGGAACTGTAATATCATCAATAGGGTCAGCATCTGGAGTTCCTAAACCTGTTAATGTAATACTTAAATCAGTTGGATTTGTAGTTATTATTCCTTCTTTTGCTTTAAAAGTAATGCTCATATTATTTCGTGGTGAACTATCAGCCCCTTCATTATAATAATATGTTACTATAACTTTTGAACCTGTATTATTTGCTGTTCCACCTTCTGCTGATGCATACTCTAATAAATTTTCATCATAATCTACATTTACTGTATATGCTCCCATATCTCTCCCAAATGCAACATTTAAAGTTACTGTTTCTCCTGGATGAATGGTTTGTTTACTTGTTGTAATATCTAAACTATCTAAACTTGCTGCATAAATTTTTATTGTAAATGTTAGTAAAAATAAAACAACAAAAATTGCAATTATATTTACTATTTTTTTCATAAAAAATTTTCCTCCTTTTTTTATATTTTATAGTAAATATTATTTCAAATTTTCTTGTTTTTAGTTTAGAAAGTTTTTGTGATGTAGGAAATTTTTTCCAAATTTTATATCATATTTATTTCTAATTATCAATTTGAATTTTGTTGGTTTATAGATATTTTATAAATTTTGTGTTAAAATATTCATGTGTTAAAAAATAAGGAGGAATAAATTATATGAATAAATATATGAAAATCGCTAAAGAAATGGCAGAAAATAGTGCAAATAGCAATGAAGGAGGTCCTTTTGGCGCTGTTATTACTGATAAAAGCGGAAATATAATAGCGACTCGGAAATAATCAAGTTTTAAAAAGTAATGATCCAACTGCACATGCAGAAGTAATGGCAATAAGGAACGCATGTAAAAAGCTAAATACTTATGATTTATCAGATTATATACTATATACTTCATGCGAACCATGCCCTATGTGTTTATCAGCAATAATTTGGTCAAATATTAAAGAAATATACTATGCTTGCAGTCGTGAAGATGCTGCCAATATTGGTTTTCGTGATGATTTAATATATGAATATTTAAAAGGTAATGAAAAAGATTTAATTAGTTTGAAGCAAATTGATAGAGATGAGTGTATTGAAACTTTTGAAAAGTATCAAAAGGAGCATAAGACTATTTATTAGACTTTTATATAAAGTTTCCGTTTCCAGGAGGTTTAATTTATTTTTTTAGAAAGGATTTTTATGAATTTAAAATATAGTGTAACTGTTAATGATAATTGTAAAAGTATTAAGGATATACTTTTGTCTTGCGTACATATTTCGCATAGATTGCTTATTACTTTAAAGCGAGAAAATGCTATTTTTTTAAATGGCATGCCTGCTTTTGTTTATCAAAATGTATGTACTGGTGATGTAGTCTCAGTTTCTTTTGATTATATTGAAGATAATTCAAATATTGTTTCTAGGGAAATTCCTTTGGATATTTTGTATGAGGATGAATGGCTTTTGATTGTAAATAAGCCTGCTGGTATTCCTGTTCATCCTTCTATTTTGCATTATGAAGATAGTTTATCTTCTGGAATTAAATTTTATTTTGATTCTATTAACTTACATAAAAAAATTAGACCTGTTAATCGTATTGATAAGGATACTTCTGGGTTGGTTGTTTTTGCTAAAAATGAGTATATTCAAGAGGCTTTAATAAAACAAATGCAAACTGGCACTTTTAATAAGGAGTATATAGCTATTGTAGAGGGATTTTTTGATGATGATAAGAAAAGTGGAACTATTAATGCTCCCATTGCTAGACACAAAGATAGTATTATTCAAAGATGTGTAAGTGATGATGGGGCTCCTTCTGTAACTCATTATGAAGTAATAAAAGAAGCTCAAATGCAAGGAATTAAATTTTCTGTTTTAAAGTGTAAATTAGAAACAGGCAGAACTCACCAAATTCGTGTTCATATGGCATATATTGGTCATCCTCTTTTAGGTGATGATTTGTATGGTGGGAATGTTAGTTTAATTAATAGACAAGCTCTACATAGTTATAAAATTTCTTTTATGCATCCTATCACAAAACAAAATGTTCAATATAAAGGTTCTATTCCAAAAGATATTTTGTATTTTTCTTGACATTTGTTTTTAAATTATGTATACTATTATTATTATAAAAATTTTGAAAATGGAGGTATTGCAAATGGAATTCTCAATAGTACGGGGTAAATGTTGTTCAACAGTAGAAGAAATACAAAAATTAATAAAAAAACTGGAATATCATAATGAACAAATGCATTATTCTTTTTCTTTTGATGAGAATAATCCTAATGTTATTCTCGTAAATGCTGATTTTGGGCATTTGCCTTTATTACAATTACCAACTGGTGCATATTTTAATGGTGATCCTTATATGTATTGTGTATTTGGATTTGTTGGTGTAATATATAATGAAAAAAGTTATATAATTTATTCTTTATAAAATATTAGCGAAAAAGACTCGGAAAACCGAGTCTTTTTCACATATATATAAGCAAATCTGTAAGCCGGGTTCTGTCGTGAATAGTCATTTATCTACTCCGTATATCACTATACGGCTCAAAGCCACCATGTTTAGAAGATGACGAGCTTATCTTAGCCTTCTTTTTACGGTGTTGCTCCAGATGGGGTTTACACTGACCCTCTATGTCACCATAGAAGCGGTGAGCTCTTACCTCGCCTTTTCATCCTTACCTAAAAAAATAAATTTTAGGCGGTTATTTTCTGTTGCACTTTCCTTAAGGTTTCCCTCACAAGACGTTATCTTGCATCTTAGCTCTGTGGAGCCCGGACTTTCCTCGTACGCTGTCTTTCGACCTTGCTATACGCGACTATTCAATTTACTTACACTATTTATTTTAATATATTTTTAAATAAATGTCAAACAATTTATGTTAATAATATAAAATAACAGTATCTAGTGCGAAGGGTGTTTAATTTATTTTTTTATATTAAATATTCATTGCACTTTCCATTAAATTTTTATATTTCATATAGTATAATTTCTTATCTTTTAAATTTATAGTATTCTTTATTTCATTTAATAATACATAAGTTTTACTAATAGTACTTTGACTCCTATCTTGACTTAAAGAATTTATAATAATTCCAAAATATTCTCCTGCTTTTGTAATTTGATTTTGCATATCATCCCATTTTTCATCCTCTAATAATGCATAAGAATTTATTATGCAAGATTTTGTATATGAAATATTTATTTTATCTGTATCTTTTAAAAATTGTTCTAGATATGTTGGTATAAGAGAGTATAATATTGCTAAATTATTTATAGTACTCCTTTTATCTTCGTTTTCTATATTAACTATTAATGTGTCTAAGTTATTAGAAAAATTGAAAATATCATCATTTTTTATATTAATGCTATGCAAATCTATCATAATAGTAGGCCAACTTGAATGCAAGACTTCTACTGTGTTTTTTAGGTAATCCCAATCAATATCATTTTCTTTTAAAGTTAATATATTTTGGCTTTCCACATTATATTTAGTATAATTCGTACTTTTACTTTCGGATGAATCTGATGAACCTTCTGATGAACTTGAAGATGATTCTTCTGTTTGTTTTTCAGAACTTTTAGAAGAATTAAATGATGATGATGAACTATCTTCGGAGTTTTCTTGTCCCTTTATCGTATTTTGTTCTAATAATATGGAATTTGAAAACGGTATATTATTAAGAGAATTAAGCATACCTAAAAGTTTGACTTCCATATAGTTAAGTTCTTCTTGTACTTTATCTTTAGTATTATCATTATTAGTATTACTAAATATCCCTATACTAACACAAACTACTATCAAAAAAATTATAAAACATACAAATAAAATAAAATATTTATTTTTCATACATTGCACCTCATTTTTATAGTATGAATTTTTTTTTCAATTTTATTCCTAGTATAGTTATAAAAAAATATAAAATACTAAATTAAACGGATTTAAAATATAAGGAGATTTTATGATGAAAACTTTTATTAAATTGTATAGTAATATAAATGGTGAAATTAATAATTTTGTAAATAAATTTTACTTAGCAACTGAAAATATATTAAAATCAGTAACTGAAAATACTCTAGAACTAAAAATAGATTATCAAAACCCTGTTGAAATGTGTGATTTAATAGGTACTTTTATTGAAAATAAAGATGATTTTAAAATAAATATGTGGATATGTATAGATGAAGATGTTTTAATTAATGTAACAAAAAATAATGCTGATGAGATTATAAGGTATTTGTATGAGAGGTTTCCATATTAAATAAGAAGTTTAGAGGTTGGAAGTTAGAAAATTAGGGTCAATTCTTCGAAGAGTGTACCTAAATTCAACTTTTAACTTCAAACTTCCAATACGATAGTCACAGGTCCATCATTTAAAAGTTCTACTTTCATATTTGCTCCAAAAATTCCATGTTCTACTTTTATATTCTCTTCTTTACATTTTTCTATAAAATATTCATATAATTTATTTGCTTTTTCTGATTTAGCCGCATTTGTAAAGCTTGGTCTGTTGCCTCTTGTACAGTCTGCATACAAAGTAAATTGCGATACTATTAGAAGTTCTCCTCTTACATCTTTTACACTTAAATTCATTTTGCCGTTTTCGTCTTCAAATACTCTTAGTTTAACTAATTTTTGTACTAAATAATCTGCTTCTTTTTCAGTGTCTTCTGGTCCAACCCCAAAAAGAACTAAAAAGCCCTTTTCTATTTTCCCTACTATATCGTTTTTTACTGTAACACTTGCGTATGCTACTCTTTGAATTACTAGTTTCATTTTTTATTTTTCTCCTTTTTTAAATTATAGATTAAAAATCTCATAAAAAAGTTCTAAATAATAATTTATAGAGTAACCTTATGTGTTTATATATATTAAAATCAAAATTGAATCCAGACAGCCCTTTGAGGCGAGAAATACCCGTGAGCTTGGAGGGTTTGATT
>CAYSKD010000080.1:0-5057 GCA_964431665.1 uncultured Clostridium sp. | reverse complement strand
ATGTGCAATGATTTATGTGGTAGTAGAAGAATTAATACCACAGTCACAAGTTGGTAAACATTCTAATATTGCTACTATAGGGGTTGCAATAGGTTTTGTAATTATGATGATATTAGATGTAGCTTTAGGATAATAAAAGTAAAGTATAATATAGGGGACATTATTATATACATTAGAAATAAATACTTATAAATATAGGTATTTATTTTTTACTTTACAAGAAAAAGCTTATGAATATGCAATCAAACTAGTAAAAATATTAAGAAGGCAGGAAATTCTTTTGAAAATATAAAAGCAAAATATACTCTAAAATATTGACAGTTTTAAATCCACTTTACAGTATTAACTATAAAAAATTAAATAATGGTATACTTTAAATAATTACATTAAATATTCATTGCATATTATTTCTTTTATAAAAGTATTATATAGTAATTATATTATTGCAAAATAAATAAAATTGTGATATTATAAAACTAACATTAGGAGGGATGAATTTTGAGTTTAAAAGAAAATGATATTGATATATTTAATTTAATTGAAAGCGAAAAAGAAAGGCAAAAGAATAACATTGAATTAATAGCATCGGAAAATTTTGTAAGCGATGAAGTATTAGAGGCTGTTGGTTCAGTACTTACAAACAAGTATGCTGAAGGTTATCCATCAAAAAGATATTATGGTGGATGTATAAATGTAGATGAAATCGAAAATTTAGCGATAACTAGAGCAAAACAATTATTTCATGCTGAACATGCAAATGTTCAACCACATAGTGGAAGTCAGGCAAATATGGCAGTATATATGTCTGTTTTACAACCAAATGATACAATACTTGGGATGAGTCTTTCAAATGGTGGACATTTAACACATGGAAGTCCAGTTAATTTTTCTGGAAAATTATTTAATTTTGTATCATATGGAACAGATAGTAACGGATATATTGACTATGATGAAGTTGAAAAAATTGCACTAGAGTGTAAACCTAAAATGATAGTTGCAGGAGCAAGTGCATATCCAAGAAAAATTGATTTTAAAAGATTTAGAGAAATTGCAGATAAAATTTCTGCTTACCTTATGGTAGATATGGCTCATATTGCTGGGCTTGTTTGTACCAATAACCATATGTCTCCAGTGGATTATGCTGATTTTGTAACATCTACAACCCATAAAACCCTAAGAGGTCCTAGAGGCGGTTTAATACTTTGCAAAGAAAAATATGCTAAAGCAATAGATAAAACTATATTTCCAGGTATACAGGGTGGACCATTAGAACATGTAATTGCTGGAAAGGCAGTTTGCTTTAAAGAGGCTTTATCACCAAAGTTTAAAGAGTATATAGATCAAGTAGTATTAAATTCAAAAACTTTAGCTAGTGAATTAATGAAAAGAGATTTTAAACTTGTATCTGGTGGAACTGATAACCATCTTATGCTTATAGACCTTACATCAAAAAATATGACTGGTAAAGAGGCAGAAGAATTGCTTGATAGTGTAAATATTACTGTAAATAAAAATTCTATACCAAATGATAAAGAAAGACCAACTATAACAAGTGGCATACGTGTAGGAACAGCTGCATGTACAACAAAAGGACTAAAAGAGCAAGATATGGTAAGTCTTGCAGAAGCATTTGATTTGGTATTATCTAAAAATATAAATAAATGTTCACAAGAGCAACAAGAAAAAAATATTGAAATGGCAAAGGATATAGTTAATAATTTGGTTTCAAAATATATATAAGGGGTGGTTATATGCAAGGTCTAACAGTTGACTTTAGTAATGTAAAAAAATTTGTAAGTGATGATGAGCTAAACTTAGTAAAAAGTGAAGTATTGCGTGCCCACGATATGTTAGAAAATAAAAGTGGTGCTGGGCGAAATATGCTTGGATGGCTAGAACTTCCTACAAATAGAAATGAAGAAGAAATTGAAAGAATAAAAAAATGTGCTATGCGTATACAAAAACAATGTGATGTTTTTATAGTAGTTGGTATAGGTGGTTCATATCTTGGAGCTAAGGCTATAATTGATTTATTTACTAATACTTTTAGTAATATGCTATCTTTTAGTAAAAGAAAAATTCCAGAAATAATTTTTGCAGGAAATAACTTAAGTGGAAAATATTTAAGAAATTTAGTTGAGTATATAGAGGATAAAGATGTTGCAATAAATGTTATATCTAAATCTGGTAAAACTTTAGAACCCGCAATTACTTTTAGGACTTTAAGAGTATTACTTGAACAAAAATATGGAATTAGAGGTGCGGCAGAAAGGATATATGTTACTACAGATGCAAATTATGGAATATTGCATAATATTGCTAAAAAGCAAGAATATGAAACTTTTGCAATTGCTGATGATGTTGGTGGAAGATATTCAGTTTTAACTCCAGTAGGATTATTACCAATGGCTGTTGCTGGAATTGATTTTGAAGACATTTTGGATGGCGCACAATTTGCATCACATATGTTTAATGATAAAAATATAGAATATAACGATTGTTATAAGTATGCTGCATATAGAAATATACTATATAGAAAAGGTAAAGAAATAGAACTTCTTGGAAGTTATGAGCCTTCATTTAAATATTTTATAGAATGGTTTAAACAGCTTTTTGGTGAAAGTGAGGGCAAGAACTTTAAAGGTATATTCCCAGCTGGGGTAAATTACACAACAGATTTACATTCAATGGGGCAATTAATACAAGAAGGAAAAAGAAATATATTTGAAACTATAATAAATATAAAAGTAGATAGAAGTTTTATAGAACTTCCAAATATGGAAGATAATATGGATGAATTAAACTATCTTGCTGGTAAAGATATTGATTATATAAATAAACAAGCTTTTCTTGGTACTGTTGATGCACATGTTCAAGGAGGAGTACCAAATATAATTATAAATATAGATGATTTAAATGAATATAATGTTGGAGAGCTTATTTTCTTTTTTGAAAAAGCTTGCGCAATAAGTGGATATATGTTGGGTGTTAATCCTTTTGATCAACCTGGAGTTGAAGCATACAAAAAGAATATGATGAACCTTCTAAATAATGATAGAGAATAAAGGTAGTATTAATAGTATATAAACTCTATCCTAGGGAGAATGTAACAACATATAATATAGTGTTTAATTTTGCTTTAATTTTAATTGTTCTTAGAATGATTGAAAAAAATATAATAAAAATAGATATTTTAGATATGAACAATAATAAAGTGTTGAAAATATTAGACAAATTATTAAGAATTTTAATTATTGTTTTAGTTTTATTAATTTATTTTATAGTAAAAATCGATTATGGTATTAAGTTATTAGCAATGTCAGTTTGTGTATATTTATTTTAATTTTTTATGGCTAATAATAATTAGTATTTGTAATAGTATATAAGCAGTAAAATTGTTTACATAAACTATTTACAAAATCAAATTACTGTGATATAATATAAATATCATAGTAATTTTTTTGTGTTTAAGAACATAAGAATAATAGTATAAAGTCCAAAGGAGGAAAAATTTTTATGGAGAACTATAGCCAAAATAATATAGTAGAATTGGGTGGTAAAATTGCATCGGAGTTTGAATTTAGTCACGAACTCTTCGAAGAAAAATTTTATAAATTTTATATAGAAACAAGAAGACTTAGTGATTATTACGATAAGTTACCTATCATTGTTTCAGAGAGATTAATTGACATTAATGAATTTAAGGTAGGAGACATAGTTTATGTATCTGGTCAATTTAGGTCATATAATCAGCCAACTAATGCAAAAAGTAAATTAGTTTTATCTATATTTGCCAAAAATATTGAAAAAAAAGATGATGAAAGTATATTAACTTTAAATGATGCAACTTTTATAGGTTATATTTGTAAAGAGCCAATATATAGAAAGACACCACTTGGTCGTGAAATAGCAGATGTGCTTATAGCAGTTAATAGAACATATAAAAAGTCTGATTATATTCCATGTATTTTATGGGGAAGAAATGCTAAATTTTGTGAAAAAATTGATGTAGGAACTATGGTAAAATTAAATGGAAGAATACAATCAAGGACATATGAAAAAAAACAAGAAGATGGTACTTCATTACAAAAGGTAGCGTACGAGGTATCAATTGCAAAACTCTCTATAGATAGGAAAGAAAATACTGAACAAGAAATTTAATTATATTAAGTAGCAGTTTTTTAATTGCTACTTTTTTCTAGTTTTGAAAATTGAAAGCTAAATGGATCAATTGTATTTCCATCTTGGTTAAATATTGATAAATGTAAATGAGGACCTGTTGTATTTCCATTTAATTTTCCATTTTCTAAATATTTTGGACCAACATAACCAATTAATGTACTTTGATATACATGCTCTCCTACTTTAACTTGAAAATTATTGGCCATATGACCATATAATGACTTGGTATTGTTATTATGAAGAATAATTACAGAGTTTCCATATCCATTTAAAAATCCAACGTAGGTTATAACTCCACTAGCTATTGAGTATATTTTACTTCCTTGTGGTGCTAGAAAGTCTACACCATTATGAAAATTTTGTTTTCCATATAGCTCTCTATATCCATAGTAAGATGAAATATTTGTATATGTTGTTGGATAAACAAGAGTATTTGATGAATTTGTATTAGAATTATAAATTGAAGAAGTTAACGTTAACGTAAGAGAAAATATTATAATAATAAGATAGAACTTTTTGAACAAAAAAATCACCATATATATTATATATATGAAATTGGATAAAAGTCAAGGAAAACACATCGACATAATTTTACAAACCGTCCTTTAAAATTTTATATGGTAATAAAAAATTATGTAGTGTTGTAAATATATTGTAGCTATATTACAAAGATTAATCGTCTAGTTTTGTCGAATATATTGAAAATTTTAAAAATTGCTTTACAATTATCAAAAATTAAAATATAATGTTAATACTTTGTTATATTAACACTAAATGTAATAAAATAAAATATAATCTTATTCTTAAAATACTTTATTCAAAAAAGTTTTATTCTATAAATTATTTAAATATTTTTTTACTGTATTTTCCTACCT
>CAYSKD010000079.1:4256-5144 GCA_964431665.1 uncultured Clostridium sp. | reverse complement strand
ATTGCAGTAATGATTGTTTTAGCTGCAGCAGTAATAATTTCAATGAATAGTACTAAACCAATAGAAAATGCAGATAAGGCAGTTGAACAGACAAATAATGTCAACTTGTTAGAAGCTGCAAATATAGCAAATGCACAATATTCAACTGATTTAAAATTAGGAAATATTACGACAGATACTACAAGAGAAGATTACGTAAAAAATGAATTAAAAAAACAAGGATTTACAGATGAACAGGTAAATACTATACATATAGTTGATGGAACAATTGTTATAGCAAATGGAGATGCTATGGATGTAGCAAGTAATCCACAAACATATTACGGAGCATATGTAACAAATTACACAGCAACAAATGCAAGTGTAGTAGGCTGGAGAATATTATATTCAAATGGAACAAATATATATTTAATAGCAGATGACTACATTCCATATGATTATATTCCGTATAGTACAAAAAATGGAGTAAAGACATCTAATAAACCTGTAGAAGGAGGAGGAAATTTTTTCACACCTATATTAAGCGATTATGAAGGCTCATCTAGCATAACTGATGAAAGACTAAAAAGATTAAATGGAAAGTATTATGATTTTTTAAGTAGTAACTCAAGAATAGGAACAGGAGATTCTATGAAAGCTGTGGCATATATGATGGATACAATAGCATGGAGTGATTTCGCAGGAGCAAGTGCAGAATATGCAATAGGTGGTCCAACGCTTGAACTTATTGTTAATTCATATAATCAAAGATGTATGGATGAAAATAGAAAAATATCTGTAGCAGTGGGAGATAATGTTGGAAGCATAGATAGTTTGGGCGAAAATGGATACGGAATAAAAAAAGGTGAAGGAGAATGGACAGACCATATATATACTAATACATTTATT
>CAYSKD010000079.1:0-4246 GCA_964431665.1 uncultured Clostridium sp. | reverse complement strand
TGTGTTATCAGATAGTTCAAAAGCTAGTGGCATGAATTTAGCATCTCCTGCAATTACAGATAAAAGTGCTAATGATAAAAAACCATATATAGTATATAATGATGGCTCTATATATTGTTATGGTACAGAAGTAGAAGGTTTTCGTCCTGTGGTTTGCTTAAAATCAAATATAAAACTTAAACAACAAAGTGAAGGAAATTATATAATTGAATAAAAATATAAATATAACTAAAGAGTAAAATATGTGATCGTATGTATTATATATTTTAGCTCTTTATTTTTTCTTGCTTATTTGGTGCTATTATGGTATAATCATGCTATGAAAGAGTATGCATTTTTTGGGGGTATGAGTATGAGAATGTATAATATAATTGAAAAAAAACGTGATAATAAAGAGCTTTCAAAAGAAGAAATTAACTTTTTCGTAGAAGGCTATTGTAATAACACTATATCAGATTATGAAATGTCAGCTTTACTTATGGCAATATATATAAATGGAATGAGCGAAGAAGAATTAACATATTTAACTATTGCTATGGCTAATTCATCTAGTAAATTAGATTTAAGTGAACTAGAAAGTAAAGGCCATTATATTGTTGATAAACATTCAACAGGTGGTGTGGGTGATAAAATAACATTAATTGTACTTCCAATTGTTGCATCCCTTGGTGTAAATGTATTTAAAATGTCAGGAAGAGGATTAGGATTTACTGGTGGAACTGCGGATAAATTAGAGTCAATAGTAGGTTATGATATAAATATACCATTAGATAGAGCAAAACAACAAGTAAAAGATATAGGCCTTTGCCTTATATCACAAAGTAAAGATTTAGCAATTGCTGATAAAAAAATATATGCACTTAGAAATGCTACAGCAACAGTAGAGTCTAAGAATCTTATAGCATCATCAATTATGAGTAAAAAAATAGCATCCGGTACAAAAAGATTAATTTTAGATGTAACTGTTGGTACAGGAGCTTTTATGAAAACTACAGATGAAGCCTTAGATATATCAAATATGATGATAAAAATTGGTAAGAAAGTAGGTATACAAACAAAAGCATTAATTACAGATATGTCTGAACCGCTTGGAAGAAGTGTTGGAAATACTATGGAAATTAAAGAAGTAATTTCATTTTTGCTATCAGATAATACTACTTTATTTTCAGATAATATAAAAGATTTAAGAGAAGTTGTGCTTGCAGTGTCAGCATGGATGATTAAGATGGCAGGTCTTGGAGATAATATTGAAGAAAACAAAATAAAAGTAATAGATGCAATAACATCAAAGAGGGCATATAATAAATTTATAGAACTAATAAAAGCACAAGGTGGACACATATATAACGTATATATGGATTGGATAGGAATGAATCTTGATATGCCAGTATTAAAAGATGAAGTTAAGTATTTAAAAGAAATAAAAGCACAAAATAATGGATATATAGTTTCTATAGATAGCAAAAAAATTGGAGAAGCACTTGTAGTACTTGGTGGTGGACGAAAAGAAATTGATGATAAAATTGATTATTCAGTTGGATTTGAATTTGTAAAAAAAGTTGGTGACAAAGTTTTAGAGGGAGACACCATTTTAAAATGTCTATATAACGATAAAAATAAATTTGAAGAGGCATTTGAATATATTGAGCAGGCAATATATGTTGATAATATTGAAAAGAAACTTGCTGATACTTTAAAAAATAAACCACATATATTAGATATTGTTTAGGGGATGTGAAGATTGAGAATAATAGCGGGAAAATATAAAGCAAAAAAAATATTAAGCCCAAAAACACAAAAAACAAGGCCAACTCTTGATAGAGTAAAAGAGGCTCTATTTAGTATTATTAACTTATATATTGAAGATGCAAATGTACTTGATTTGTTTTCTGGAACAGGTAATTTAGCACTTGAAAGTATAAGCAGAGGTGCAAAGTTTGCATGGATGAATGATATAGAAAAAGCTGCTATTTCGACAATAATATCAAATACTAAGTTGACTAATAGCCAAAAGTGTGTTAAAATAACTAATAAAGATTATGTTAAATGCTTAAATCAAATTATAAAAGAAAATGTAAGCTTTAATATTATATTTCTTGATCCGCCATATGATAGTAAATTAGGAGTTAATGCACTAGATATAATATCTAAAAATTATCCTAGTATACTTTCAAAAGATGGAATTATAGTGTATGAAACTGATAAAAGTTTTATATCTAAGCAAAAAGATGATAAAATATTAGATAACTTTAGTAACTTAAAATGTTTTGATACTAGAATGTATTCAAATGTAGTATTAAAGTTATATAAATGGGGGTAATTTTTAATGGAAATATTTACTTTATTAGAAAATTTAGAAGAATTATTAAATTCAGGAACAAAAGTACCATTTTCGACAAAGGTCATGGTAGACATTGAAGAAATAAGAGAAGTTTTAGAAGATATTAGACTTAAACTACCGGATGAATTAAAACAAGCAAAATGGGTTAAAGAAGAAAGACAAAGGATACTTGCAGATGCGCAACAAGAAGCAGATAATTTATTAAAAGATGCACAAAGTAAAATTGTAACTATGGTAGATGAACATGTTATAACTAAGCAAGCATTAGAGCAAAAAGAAGAAATTATAGAAAATGCTAATAAGGTATCAAAAGAGATAAGTATTGGTACACGTGATTATGCTGATGCAATGCTTGAAAAAGTTGAAGAAGTTTTAAGAGAAACATTAGAGGTAATTAAAAATAATAGAAAAGAATTAAGTTAATATAGTGATATATTATTTTTATTAAAAATATGATATGAGGTTGTTAAAATGGGAAGAAAGAGGAAATCAAGTACAAGTAGAAAAAAGAATACTAAAAAAAAGACATTTGGAAATGATATGCTTGGAGGAATTTTTGTTGCTTTAGGATTAATATTATTTGTTTTTTTAAAATTTCATAATATAGGAATAGTTGCAGAATTTTTTAAAAGTGTATTAAAAGGACTATTTGGTTTGTCAGCTTATATCTTTCCACTTGCTTTAGTAATTGTTGGAGTATATGCTATATATTCAGATAAAAGAGTAGATACATCAAGACAATTAATAAAAGGTGTATATATTGCTGTTGTTATATCAATTTTTACATGCCTATTTGCAAACAGTACATATACAATGTTTGAAAATCCTGTAAAATATATGATAAATACATATAATGATGCAGTAGCTGGAACTAATATATATGGTGTTGTCGGTGGTGTTATAGCATCTTTATTTACAAAATGCATAGGATTAGTTGCTTCAAGAATTGTTATAACTTTTATTACAATTATTTCAATTCTTTGTGTATTTAATTTATCTATAAAACAAGCATATAATGCTTGTTATAACGTTGTTGCATATATATATAACGGATTATATAGTATTTGTGAAATACTATTTAGAAGTGATGATGATGACGACGATTATGATGAAGAAGAAAATGAAGTTAGTAAAAAACAATCTAGAAAGCAAAGAGCTTTAGAAAAGAAAAAACAAGAAAAAGATCTTGAATTAAAGATGCAGGAAAAAGGTAGTTCTAATGTAGAAGAGAATTTAAACCTTGATAAATCAGAGCAAATAGAATTTGACTTTAATAAATTAGGTGGTGTACCTAGTAAAAAAGAAGTTCAAGCAAAACAACAAAGAGATGAATTTTTCCAAAAACAAAAAGAGCAAAAAGAAGATAAATCAGTAAAAGAGGTTTTAACTCTTGATCACACAAAGCATTTAGAAATGGATAATTATGAATTTCCTCCCATTGAACTTTTAGGAGAGATAAAAGCCGGTGAAGTATTTGACAAAAGAACTATTCATAATGTTGCTGTAAAATTACAAAAAACTTTGGCAAGCTTTGGTGTTGAAGCAAAAGTTACAAATATTACTAAAGGACCAACAGTAACAAGATATGAATTAACTCCAAGTACAGGAGTTAAAGTAAGTAGAATTGTAAACCTATCTGATGATATTGCATTAAATCTCGCAGCAAAGACTATTAGAATTGAAGCTCCTATTCCTGGAAAGGCTGCTGTTGGTATAGAAGTACCAAACGAAGTATCAGAATCAGTATTTTTAAGAGAGGTAATAGAGTCAAATACATTTATAGAGCATAAATCAAAACTTGCATTTGCTCTTGGTAAAGATGCTGCTGGTGAAATAGTTGTTGGTGATATTGCTAAGATGCCTCATACCCTTATTGCTGGTGCTACAGGTTCAGGAAAGAGTGTA
>CAYSKD010000078.1:0-5203 GCA_964431665.1 uncultured Clostridium sp. | reverse complement strand
TACCCCTATAGGCAAAAATGTTTACCTATAGAGGTACATTTTTGTATATAAAAGGAGGGACTATTATGTCTGTAAAGTATATTAATAAACATGGGGAAGTTTATGAAGGAGAGCTTGATATAGAGGTGTTAAGGCATACGACTTCGCATATTATGGCACAAGCTATAAAAAGATTATATCCTAATGCTAAACTTGCTATAGGACCAGCTATTGAAAATGGCTTTTATTACGACTTTGATGATATTGAAATATGCCAAGAAGATTTAGAAAAAATTGAATTAGAAATGAAAAAAATAATAAAGGAAAATTTAAAAATTGAGTCTTTTTTGTTACCTCGTGATAAAGCAATAAAATTTATGAAAGAAAGAAATGAACCATATAAAGTACAATTAATTGAAGATTTACCTGAAAATGAAGAAATATCTTTTTTTAAGCAAGGTGAATATGTTGATTTGTGTGTTGGACCACATTTGTTATATACAAAGTCAGTAAAGGCTTTCAAACTTTTAAATACTACTGGTGCATATTGGAGAGGCAATGAAAAAAATAAAATGTTACATAGAATATATGGCACTGCTTTTGAAAATAAAGAAAAATTACAAGAATACTTAGAAATGATGGAAGAAGCTAAAAAGAGAGACCATAGAAAATTAGGTAAGGAATTAGAACTATTCTTTTTTGATGAAACAGCACCTGGCATGGCGTACTGGCTTCCAAAGGGCATGAAAATGTTAAATACATTAATAGACTTTTGGAGAAAAATTCATGAAGAAAGAGGCTATCAAGAATTTTCTGGACCACAAATTAATAGTAGTGCTCTTTGGAAAACATCAGGACATTGGGATCATTACAAAGATGATATGTTTGTTCTTACTGATATAGATGGAAATGAGCAAGCTTTAAAACCAATGAATTGCCCTAACTCCATAAAAGTCTTTTCATCTAAACTTAGAAGTTACAAAGAATTGCCTTTAAGATTTAGTGATATCGATGTTATACATAGAAATGAGAAATCTGGAGAACTTAATGGACTATTTAGAGTTAGAATGTTTAGGCAAGATGATTCGCATAATTATGTAACAGAAGAACAAATAGGCTCAGAGATAAAAAATATAATTGAAATTGCAAAGAAAATGTATGGAATTTTTGGCCTTGAATTTGATTTAACTCTTTCTACAAGACCAGATGATTATATGGGAGATATTGAGGTATGGAATAAAGCGGAATCTGACTTAAAGTCAGTACTTGATGAAATTTGTTCAAAAGATAATTACTTAATTAACGAAGGCGATGGAGCTTTTTATGGACCTAAAATTGATATAAAAATGAAAGATTGTTTAGGACGTAAGTGGCAAATGGGAACAATCCAACTTGACTTTCAACTGCCAAGTAGATTTAATATTTCATATATAGATAAAGATGGAGAAAAGAAAACCCCTATATTAATTCATAGAGCAATATTTGGATCATTTGAAAGATTTATTGGTATAATAACTGAGCATTATGCTGGAGCTTTTCCTTTATGGCTTTCACCAGTTCAAGTTAAAGTTTTACCTATTTCACAAAATGAGATTGAATATGCAAATGCTATAAAAGAAAAATTAGTTAATAGTGGATATAGAGTAGAAGTAAACGATAGTGATGAAAAAATCGGATATAAAATAAGGAGTGCTCAACTTGAAAAAGTACCATATATGATTATATTAGGTAAAAATGAAGTAGATAACAATACTATATCAATAAGAGTTAGAACTGGTGAAAAGTATGATGATTTTTCAATTGATTCATTTATTGATAAAATGAATGAAGAAATAAGAGAATTTCTTGATAAATAAAATAAA
Organism: uncultured Clostridium sp.; assembly: GCA_964431665.1. GTDB lineage: Bacteria > Bacillota > Clostridia > TANB77 > CAG-465 > CAG-465. The sequence continues at coordinate 3,362 of CAYSKD010000078.1, read as the reverse complement.
ACATGGTAGGTTATATGCCTATGATGTTCAACTTTAGTTGCTCTTAACGTCGAGTTTTACATTTTTTTGTCAAATGCAAGAAAACTCCTTGATTTTTTTAAATCTATTATATATAATTGATATATGCAAAGAAAACAGCTTTGCTAACTAAAGATAAAATCATAGGAGGGTAGAGAATAATGGATATATTAAAAATTTCAGCAAAATCTAGTCCAAATTCAATTGCAGGTGCTATAGCAGGACTAGTGAAGGAAAATGGAAAAGCAGAAATGCAAGCAATTGGAGCAGGAGCAATAAATCAAGCAGTAAAAGCTGTTGCAATAGCTAGAGGATTTGTAGCTCCATCTGGAGTTGAACTTGTTTGCTCACCAGCATTTACTTCTGTAAATATTGATAATGAAGATAAAACTGGCATCAAATTTGTTGTAGAGCCAAAATTATAAATTTTTATATAAAAAAACTCAAAAGGGGTAAAAAACTATCTTTTTGAGTTTTTTTGTGATATAATTTGGATACAATATAATTATACTATAGAATTGTAGGTGATATTTTGAGCGCACAAATTATTGATCCAAAAAGGTATAAAAAAACAACAAAAAAAGAAGTAGAAAAAAAGAAAAAAATAAATGCATATACTAGCAATAAAAAATTAAAAAACGAAAAGAATGTAAAATTAAAGAAAAGTAATGTTAATTTAAAAAATAAAAAAGTTAAAAATAAAATAAATAATTATTCTAAAAAAAAGAAAAAATCAATATATATACCAAAATTATTTAAAATATGTATAGTTGTTATTTTAATAATAGCCATAGGTTTTATATCCAAAAAAATTGTCAATCTTGAAAATATTCCACTTATTAGTGCATTTTCAAATAAGGAAAATGATATTCAGTTAAAGAGTAATTATAATTTAAAATTAGGAATTTCTAAATTAGATACAACAGATGCACTAAATAGTAAAAATATCATTTTAAATGAGTTAAATAATATTGCAAGTCTTAAATTTGTTAATATAAATAACGATTATTCACTTGACTATGTTGTGGCAACTAAAATTGAAAAAATAAATAATAAAGAGTACTTAGTATATTTAAATAAAGAATATAACTTAAAGTTTAATGATATAGAAAACGCAATAAATAAAATTAAAAATTATCCAAATTCTCCATATTTTAAAAACGTAGATATAATAGAAAAAATAGAAGATAAAGGAGAAAGTGTTAAATTTTATTTAAAAGAGGATAGTCCATATTTTGTATATATGTTAGATTTTCCATTAAATATAGAAAATGAAAAATTAGATTATTATTTAAATGCTAAATCTGATACTACAATAAATTATATAAAAAGAGCATCTATATCAACAATTTCTTCTATTGAGTTAACTAATTATAGTGATACAGACCAAATGGTTGAAGATTTTAGAAATAATAATATAGATATGTTTTTTACATCATCTGATATTGTAATGCAGCTTATAGGAAAACATGATTATAATGTAAAAAAATATAGAGATGGAGAGACTCTATTTTTATTAGGTAATACATCTTCTAATATTTTTAAATTAAAAGAAGTAAGAAAAGCTTTAGCGTATTCTTTAAATAGAGATGAAATTGTAAAAAATACTAATAAATCTTTTTCAGAGGTAATAGATTTACCATATATTTATAGTAATATATCATACAAATATGATATATATGGAGCGGAAAATGAACTTTTATCAAATGGTTATACTAAAATTGATGGTATATATACTAAACAATTAGAAAATGAGCAGATAAAACTTGAATTAAATATGATAGTAAACGAAGAGGATACTACAAAAATAGAAGTAGCGCAGTATATAAGAGAAATGGAAGAAAAAATCGGGATTAAGATAAATGTAAATGTACTTTCAAAATATGAATATGAAGAGAAAGTAAAAAATAAGGAATATGATATAATACTTGCAACTGTATATGTAAATCAAATTCCTGATATATCATATTTGTATGAATATATAAATGTAGATGATGAAGTAAATAATGCGATAAATAATGTAGTAAATAGTACTAGCACAGAAGAAATAATAGAAAGTGTACAAGAAATGCAAAATATATTATCACAAGAAATTGCTTGTATTGGTATTAGTGCAAAAAATACAAATGTTGTATATCAAAAATATATAGCTGGATTTGATGATATAAATTACTTAAAGATATTTGAAAAAATAGAAAATATAGGAAGAATAAAAGAAGATTAGGAGGGATATATGTTGTATACAGGGATATTAAATGATATAATATTGAGGGCTAAGAAAGATACAAAAACAATTGTACTGCCTGAAAGTAATGATATAAGGGTTTTAAAAGCAGCAAATATTGTAACAGATGAAAACATTTCAAATGTTATACTTGTTGCAGATGAAATGAAAATAAAAGAATTTGCTTTAAAAAATAATATTAAGATTAATAATAATATTCAAATAGTTAATCCTTTAACTTATAAAAAAAGAGATGAATATATAAATTTACTTTATGAATTAAGAAAAGATAAAGGATTGAATTTAAAAAAAGCTAAAGAACTTGTAAAAAATAATGAATATTTTGCAACGCTTATGGTAAAAGCAAAGGATGCTGATGGTATGGTAAGTGGTGCAGCGCACTCTACTGCAGATACTTTAAGACCAGCACTTCAAATTATTAAACCAAAAGATGGAGTAAATACTGTTTCAGCATTTTTTGTAATAGAGACACCTAAAAAAGATTTAGGATATAATGGTATTTTTATATTTGCTGATTGTGGTCTTGTTGAGTTTCCTACAAAAGAACAATTAGTAGATATTGTAAATGCATCAGTTAAGAGCTTTAGACAATTAATATCAGAAGAAGCAAAAGTTGCAATGCTTTCATATTCTACAAAAGGTAGTGCATCTTCTAGTGAGATTGATAAAATTAATGAAGTTATAGATATGATAAAAAAAGATAACATTGATTTTGAAATAGATGGTGAGTTACAACTAGATGCTGCAATAGTAAAAGAAGTTGCAAAAATTAAAGCGCCTAATTCTAAAGTGGCTGGAAATGCTAATATATTAATATTTCCAGATTTGCAATCCGGAAATATTGGTTATAAATTAGTTCAAAGATTTGGAGATGCGCTTGCTTTAGGGCCAATAACTCAAGGACTTAATATGCCAGTAAATGATTTATCAAGAGGATGTAGTGTAGATGATATAGTAGGAACAATTGCTATAACTTGTTTGCAAGCAAAATAAAAAATATATAAATATAAAGGGGTGATAAATTTGATAAATAAATTATCTGAAATGAAGTAAAAAAAATTAAAAATCGACAGGAGAATTAAAAGAAACTATAGTTTTA
>CAYSKD010000077.1:0-5271 GCA_964431665.1 uncultured Clostridium sp. | reverse complement strand
TTTATATTTTATTTAATGTTGTAATTTTTGTTTTTTGAAGCACGGTGCGACCTTATCCCCTACAATTGTTATTTTATTTAAAATATTATAATAAATATCTATATAGAACAAATCGGAAAGCCTTAATATGCACTGCATTTTAACTTTCCTATTATATAAAAAGGCACATTATATGTGCCTTTAAAAGAATCTATATATTATACAACAAATACTAATTTGCTATTCTTTATATTTGGTTCGGTTCTAATATAATTCATTTGTTTAATCTCAACTGGTGCTTCATCTAATAATCCTGAATACACAATATTATTAAAGCCCTGTCTTACTTCAATATCAATTCCTTTAAAATCCCCAATTTTCTGTAACATATTTAACATCTCCTTCTCTTGTGCATTGTTATATGAATTATAAATTAAAAAATATATATTTGCAATAGAATTTTTTGATTTTTTTTTAAGACAAATTTAGAAGTTTTCCTATATGATTTTTGATTAATCTCTTGTCTAATTTACATTGATTTTTTTGTCTATTTAAAAGAAAAAAATTTTTTGAATATTTTCTATTTTTCTCTCATATACATTAATAAAAAAACTAGGAAATCAACATTCATCCTTTTTCCTGGCTCAAAAACGAGAAATTCCAATTTCTCAGTTTGGAGGTTTTATGCGTATAAGAAAATTTATATATTCTATTATTGTATTATTTTTTGCATTATGTTTTTCTTGTAGTTCATATGCTTCATCATATGAATATATTTGGTCGGCGCTGGCAGTTACAGAAGATAATACTGTCGCTGTATCCTCAGATGAAAGTAGTTCTTCATTAAATTTAGAATCCACTGCAGCAATTCTAATTGAACAATCCACAGGTGAAGTTTTATATGAGCAAAACTCACACGAACAATTAAGACCAGCAAGTGTCACAAAAGTAATGTCTATACTATTAATAATGGAGGCATTAGATAGAGGTGATATTACCTTAGACACAATGATTCCATGTAGTGAAAATGCTTGTTCAATGGGAGGATCTCAAATTTGGTTAGATACTACAGAAACACTAAGTGTTAATGATATGCTAAAAGCAATTTGTGTTGTCTCTGCAAATGATTGTACAATGGCAATGGCAGAATACCTTGCAGGTTCAGAAGAAGTCTTTGTAGAGCGAATGAATACTAGAGCAAAAGAACTTGGAATGAATGACACAAACTTTGTAAATTGTCATGGAATTGACGAAGACGGACACCTAACCTCTGCATACGATATAGCCATAATGTCACGTGAACTCTTAGTGAATCATCCTGAGATTACAAACTATACAACCATATACATGGACACTTTACGCGATGGTGAATCAGAATTAGTAAATACAAACAAACTACTTCGTACATACAATGGTTGTACAGGATTAAAAACAGGTTCTACGGGCTTAGCATTATACAATTTATCCGCCAGTGCAACACGTGACGACTTATCATTAATTGCAGTAATAATGCATGCTCCAAGTACTGCTACACGCTTTGCAGAAGCAAGAAAACTTTTAGACTATGGCTTTGCAAATTATTCTGCAGTATCTTTTGGAAATAAAGGAGACATTGTAGCAAGTGTTGAGGTAGAAAAAGGCATATCTAAAACTGTAAATGCTATGTTTGAGTCTTCTGCCTCTGTAGTTATAAAAAAAGGATTAGAAAGTAGTGTCACTCAAGCAATAACTTTAGAAGAGAACTTAGAAGCACCTATATCTAAAGGGCAAAAACTCGGAACTGCAACATACACCTTAAATAATGAAGTAATAGCAACAGTCAACATTGTAGCAGAAAATGAAATAAAAAAATCTGGATTATTTAATATTACAACTGATTTATATTCTAATTGGTTTAATATGTTAAGATAATGTTTCTTCTAGAAAACTGTCAATTGTAAGTAAGCATATTGTTTTTATAAACTTATTTCTTTATTACATTTTATAATATACGAAAAAAGATAGATATTATCAATTATATAGAAACAGGAGATAGTTTAAACATTATCCCCTGTTTTTATTTTCTACCACCTGAACTGTAACTTTTTATCATATTAAATCGTTTTCGCTCTATATAAATTTTATATATCTATTATAAATCTAGACTGTTTTCATCTAATAAAAAGTTGTATATACCTATTGTTACAATTCCATTTTCATCTCGTCTAGGTTTTATATTATCTTTAACCACTATAATTTTCTTAAAAGAATCATTTATATTAATTAATGAATTATTTTCTTGTTTTATCTTCTCTAAATTGTTTAAAGATAGTGCTGATTGTATATAGTATTTATTATTACCTTGTGTAACTACAAAATCCACTTCATAATTTTTTAATATTCTTTTTCTATCTTTATTATATTCATATACATTTACAACACCAATATCAATATTATACCCTCGAACTTTTAGTTCATTATATATAATATTTTCCATTACATGATTTTCTTCTGTTTGTCTAAAATTAAGTCTTGCATTTCTCAATCCTATATCTTCAAAATAGTATTTATAAGGAGAATTAATATATTTTTTACCTTTGACATCATATCTTTTAGCTTCACTTATTAAAAATGAATCTTCAAAATACTCAATATATCTTTTTATAGTTTTATCACTTATTACTTTATTTTTTTCACTTTTAAATGTCTTAGATAATTTTAAAGGGTTTGTAAGTGAACCTACAGCTGATGACAATATATCTAAAAGTTCATCTAGTTCTATTTTATTTTTTACTTTTTTATGTCTTTCAAGAATATCTGATATATATACTTTTTCAAATAAAGATTTCAAATACTCTGTTTTTTCTTTTGCAGTATCTTTTGATAAGACTAATGGCATACCACCATAATTAAAATAGTCATCCCATGCTTCATCAGTACTACCTTTATATACTGAAACAAATTCTCTAAAACTTAATGGATATATATGTATCTCATCTCCACGACCTCTGAATTCAGTTATAACATCAGATGATAAAAATTTTGAGTTACTTCCTGTAACATAAATATCTGCATTTCTAATGTGCATCAAACTATTTAATACATCTTCAAATTCGTCTAAATATTGAATCTCGTCTAATAAAATATAATATAATTTATCGTCTTTAATTTTGTCCTTGATAAATTTTAGCATATTGTCTGGATTTCTTAGTTCTTTATTAGTTCTATCATCTAAAGCAACATCAATTATATGTGATTTATCTATTTCTTTATCTAATAAATAATTATAATAGAGATTAAATAATAAATATGATTTTCCAGATCTTCTTAAACCTGTTATAACTTTAATAAGCCCGTTATTCTCTCTACTTATTAATTTATTCAAATAATCGTCTCTTTTTATCTCCATATAAAACCTCACTTTCTATTCCGATTTTATACTATTTATTTTAATTTGTCAACATTATATTGACGATTTTTTTTGCATTTGCAAACTTTTTCGTCTATATGGTTTATAAAAGAGAATATCATTTTTAAAATAAGTTTTTAAATATTGCCTCAATGACATTCACCACTATACTATTTCCAGCTTGTTTATACAATTGTGTATCACTTGTAGGTTCTGCTTTTGCTTTTTTTAAATCTTGGTCTAAAAATCCTCATCAGCCTTCAACATTCAAGAGGCTTTAATTTTCTAATCTTCATATAATGTTCGCCATTTTCTGAAATTAAAACTGCTGCACTAGATGTTGTCGTTCCACAACCTGTTATTTACTCTTATATTTCATTTCTTTCTTTTATCCTTTTTTACTTCCTCTCTTATTTCATTAAGATTCTACATTCTATTTCTGAATGTAATAATTTTGAAAAATCTATTGCATCTTGTTTTGTTCCAACGACACTTCCATAATGTATTGGTACAGCTATTTTAGGTTTAATTTCATTTATTAAACTTGCTGCTTCTTTAAAATTCATTGTGTATGTTCCACCAATTGGTACAAATGCGACATCACATTTAACTGCCCTATTCTCTGGAGTAATATCTGTATCTCCTGCTATATAATATCTAACATTATCTAGTTCTAGTATATATCCTACCCAACCATTCGCTTTAGGGTGGAATTGTTTATTGGTGTTATATGCAGGTACTGTTTCAAACTTAATACCTTCAACCATATAACTATTGTCTGGCTCGACTGTTATTATATTACTTTGTTTTATTCCTTTTCTTAATAATTTTGTTAGTAATTCTTTTGGTATAATTATAACTGTATCATTTTTTATTATTTTATCTATATCTTCCTCCGAATAGTGGTCATAATGGTCATGTGTTATAAATATTATATCTGCATCATTATAATTTTTATCTATTTTAAATGGATCTATATAAATTACTTTTCCTTTATTTATTTTTATACTGCTATGGTATAATACCTCTATGTTTTCTAGCATAACTTACCTCTTTTCTGTTTTTTATTATCTATAATTTATATTTTATCATATTGCATAATTTACAAAATTTTGAATAAAATATTATTAGCATTTGTTGACAAATGCTCAAAAAAATTATATAATTTATTTAGAGATCACAAGAATGGATGATGTAACACCGACATAGGTGTGCTGGATTAGTGCAAACTAATCCCATCATCTACTTTTTTATTTATAGAATTTTACACCTGGTCCATATATGTTATTTCTTTTATTAAATATTGCTGGCATCAAAATATTAAAAAATTCCTCATCTTCTCTTTCATATTTTTTATGTATTGCACCTGCACAGAAATCCGCTAATTGAACTCCTGAAAAATCATCCGAATCTACAAATATAATACTTTCGCAGAAATTAGGAAACTTAACAAAATGAGTTCCCATATTTTTTGCTCTTAGATATGCTATTTGTAATTCTTTATCCAATTTATTACTATTAATGCTTTGCCTACTATCTGCAATCATAATTGTTGGAATTAAATCCTCTATTTGATTTTTCTTTGTTGTTTGCATACAACATCTTTCCATTAATAAATGAAGTGCAACAGCATATAAATCGTTTGGAGTTTTTATATATTCTTTATTTTTATAACAACTTTCCTTATCCATAACTATTGCCACTACTGAATTATTATACTGACTAATTAGCTTTATTATATCTTTTTTCATATTTTTATATTGTTCAAAGTTTAATCCCAGTTTTGAATACGTAGTATGCCATTTTATTTCATGATGTTCGTTTAATCCATATTTTATTTTTATATCTCGCATATTTTGCTCAATTTCAAGTAACTTATCTGCATCTATCATAAATCCACCTAA
>CAYSKD010000076.1:0-5347 GCA_964431665.1 uncultured Clostridium sp. | reverse complement strand
TATTGGATTTAAAGCATGTATTCCTTCAAGAATTAAAATATCTTTTTTACTTAATTTTAAATACTTTCCATTATATTTTTTATGTCCCACCTTAAAATCAAATTCTGGAAGCTCAACCGTTTTACCATCTATTAAGTCTTTCATTTGTGTATTAAATAATTCTACATCTATAGCCTCTATACAGTCAAAGTTATATTTTCCATCAGGTCCTAATGGTGTATCTTTTCTTTCAACAAAATAATTATCCATAGATATCGTAATAGGATTAAAACCAGTAAGCCTTAACTGAATTCCTAACTTCTGAGCAAAAGTAGTCTTACCAGAAGATGACGGACCAGCAATTAAAACCATTTTTATATCTTTTCTTTTTTCTATATCAAGAACAATCTCAACTAAATTTCTTTGATGTATTGCTTCTGAAATTTGTATGGTTTCATTAATTTTATTTTTTAGTATTATTTCATTTAAATCTCCAATATCTTTAATTCCTAATATTTCATTTAAATTATTAAAGTTTATATATGAATCATATAACTTGGTTTGTTTAATCTCCTTTTTTGCATTTCCTTTTTCATCAGGAATTATGAGTAAAGCCCCATCTCTATATTTTATAAGGTCAAATGCAAATATCTTACCTGTACTTGGTGCAACAACTCCGTAAAAACTGTTATACATTCCATCGCAAAAATACAAAGAAATATATGATTTTAATCTATTTCCAATGCTTTTTAGTTTTTGTTTGTCATCTGATGCCTTATACAATTCTATTGCTTCTTCAAGTGGCACAGTTTTTCTTGTAATTGGTAAATCTTTATCTATTATTTGTTGCATTTTATCCTTTACAAGCTTTACTTTTTCATCAGTAAATTCTATACCTTCAATTACAAAATACTGATCTCTATTTATTGTAGATATAAATTCAACTTTTGTATTAGAAAAAATAGTTGTAAGCGCCATATGTAATACCATTTTTAAAGTTCTAGAATATATCCTATAGCCATCTATACTATCAAAAGTTACACATTCAATTGTTGAATCTTTAACTAATTCATAATCACAGGATTTTATTTCATTATTTATCTTTAAAGCAAGTATTTTTTTAGTGTCCTTTTTTACCATTTTTACTGCATCTATTCCCTTAGTTTTATATGGTACTTCTATGCACCTTAAATCATCAAACTTTATTCTTATCATATTACTATTCATTTTTTATCAAGCCCCTTATATAACAAAAGAATATATATAATATCTTTTTACATCATATATATTCTAACACATACTATATTTTTTTTCTACTTCTTTTTTAAATTTTCTAGCATAAGTTTTATAAAATCATTGTTGGTCTTTGTCTTTACTAATATATTTAAAATTTTCTCCACTATCTCTATATTATTGTTATTTTGTGACATAAGCCTACGAATATATGTACTACATTGCATTTCATCACTTGTAAGTAATAATTCATCTCTTCTTGTTCCAGATTTATATATATCAATTGCTGGAAATATTCTTCTTTCACTAAGTTTTCTATCCAAATGAACTTCCATATTACCAGTGCCTTTAAATTCTTCAAAAATCATATCGTCCATTCTACTTCCAGTATCTACTAAAATAGTAGCAAGTATAGTTAAACTTCCACCATTTTCTATATTTCTTGCAGCCCCAAATAATTTTTTAGGAAAATGTAGTGCAGCAGGATCAAGACCGCCAGATAAAGTTCTACCGCTTGGATCAACTTGCAAATTATTTGCCCTTGTAAGCCTTGTTAAACTATCTATTAAAATTACTACATCTTTGTTATGTTCAACTAATCTTTTAGCTCTTTCAATTACCATTTTTGATACTTTAATATGATTTTCTGGTGATTCATCAAATGTAGAATGTATAACTTCTGCATCAATTGAACGTTCAATATCTGTTACTTCTTCTGGTCTTTCATCAATTAAAAGTACCATTAAATGAACTTCTGGATTATTTTTTAATATACTATTTGCCATCTGTTTTAGCATTGTAGTTTTACCCGCTTTAGGTGGCGCTACTATTAATCCACGCTGACCTTTTCCAATAGGCGATAATATATCTATTATTCTTGTAGAATATTCTGACGTTATGGTTTCAAGTCGTAATCTTTCAGTTGGATATATTGGTATTAGTGAATCAAAAGAACGTCTTTTAAGTGCAACCTCAACTCTATCTTCATTTATACTTTCTATATATATCAAAGATGGAAATTTATTTTGAGGATCACTTGTAAATCTGGCAATACCTTTTAATTTATCACCAGTTGCAAGTTTAAACCTTCTAATTTGAGCTTGTGAAACATATATATCTTTACTTCCTGATTGATAATTATCGCTTCTTAAAAAGCCAAATCCATCAGCTAAAACATCTAAAATTCCTTCTGCTATATAATCAGTTTCTGGGTTTTCAATTTGTATATCTACTTTTTCTATGATTTCGTTATTATCTTCTAAACTCTTTATTATTTCCTCCACTAAATACTCTTTTTTTAATCTTTCATATCCCTCTAATTTTAAACTTTCTGCAATATTTCTTAATTGTGCTAATGTTGATTTTTTTAAATCATCTCTTGTATACATTTTTTCTCCTCCTATTATATTATATGACTTTTGCAAATAAGTCATAGTCATCATAACCAACAATTTTTACATATGCAAAATCACCAACAATTACTTTGTTAATAGTATCTTCATTAATTGGTATATAAATTCTTCCATCTACATCGGGTGCTTGCATATATGACCTACATGAAAAATATTTTTCATCGTCTGTTATATTTTCAACTATAACCTCGTATTCATTATTAACCTTTTTGGAATTTAGTTTATATGATATACTCTTTTGTATATCAAAAATATCTTTTAATCTTTCATGTTTTACTTTTTCGCTAATTTGTTTTTTCATATTATATGCCTTAGTATCTTCTTCTTTTGAATAAGCAAAAGCTCCTAATTTGTCAAATTTTAAATCTAATACTGCTTTTCTTAATTCTTCAAAATCTTCTTTTGTCTCTCCAGGAAAACCCCTCATGACAGTAGTACGAAGTATGGCATTTGGAATTTTTTTTCGTATTTTTGAAATTTTTTCATAAATAAGCTCTTTTGTATCATATCTATTCATTGATTTTAACATTTTATTTGATATATGCTGAATTGGTATATCAAAATACTTACATATTTTGTCATTATTTGCTATCTCATCAATTAATTCATCTGTTATTTCATAAAGGTACATATACATTACTCTAATCCATTTAACTCCATCAATTTTAGATATTTCATTAAGCAATTTAGCAAGCATTAATTTACCATAAATATCAATACCATATTTTGATGTATCTTGAGATATTATACAAAATTCTTGAATACCTTGTTTTGCTAAAATATCCACTTCTTCTAAAATATCTTCCATCTTTCTACTTTTAAATTTACCGCGTATAAGAGGTATTGCACAATAACTACATCTATTGTCACAACCATCAGATATTCTAATGTAACATGAAGGAAAATCTGAAGAAATTAATCTAGTATTAAAATCTAATTTTTGATTTGAAAACTTCTGATTTAAAAAATTTGATAAGATACTATCTATATTATCATATTCATCAACGCCAATACATAAATCAACTTCTGGCATCGTTTTTAGTATTTCACTTTTATATCTTTTGGCTAAACATCCACAAACAATTAGTGCTTTGCATATTCCATCTTCTTTATACTTAGCAACATCTAGTATTGTACTTATTGCTTCTTCTTTTGCCGATTGTATAAAGCCACAAGTATTTACAATAATAACATCAGCATCTTCTAATTTATTTACTATTACATGTGATTTTGATTTTAAAAAGCCTAAAATCATTTCACTATCCACTTGATTTTTACTACATCCAAGCGTTACTAAACAAAATTTCATATGGTTCGCCCTTTCATTATAATAAATTATATCATAAATTGATGAAAAAGCAAAGTAAAGTTGAGAAATTTCCCTTTTTACGATGCTTTTTGACATTATTATATATATATCGACAAAATTCGACTATATCATATCATTTAATTGATAAAATAGGTTGGATTTGTCTATTATTCATTGCTAGTTTTATAGTTTCATTTATATATGTATAATCTAAAACTAATGATTTAGGCTTAAATTTACTATCATCTTGTCTAAAAGGTACAAAGTACATATTTTTAGTATTTAAAAGTACTCCTATATTTTTTAGTGATACTCCTAATCCATCATTTGTTGACACACCTATAACAACAGGTTTATTGTTTCTAATATGACTTTTTACTGCCATAGTAACTGGTGTATCAGTTATTCCATTTGCAAGCTTTGCTAAAGTATTTCCTGTACATGGACATATAACTATTATATCAACCAAATTTTTTGGCCCTATTGGTTCAGCTTTAACAATACTATCAATTACTTTATTTTTAGTTTTTTCTTCTAACATTTTTATATAATCTTTTGATTTATAAAAACGAGTATCGAAACTTTTAGTAGAATTTGAAACAATAGGTATTATTTCCTTTACCCCATCATTTAATAGTGTATCAACTACATTCGAAGTTTCTTTAAAATTACAAAAAGAACCTGTAATTGCAAGTCCTATTGTTAAATTATCTAATTGCAACAAAATCACCTCCAATTTATATATTTTATGAATTGGAAATGATTTTGTTAATTGACAATATTATTATATTTTTCTAAATAATCCTACTACTTTACCAACTATTTCAACATTTCGAGCTATAATTGGCTCCATAGTATCATTTTCTGGCTGCAATCTTATATGATCTTTTTCTTTATAAAATCTTTTTACTGTAGCCTCTCCATCAATCATAGCAACTACAATTTGTCCATTTCTTGCAGTATTTTGTTTTGAAACAATTATATAGTCACCATTATTTATTCCAGCATTTATCATACTTTCGCCTTGCACTTTTAAAATGAAGTTATCATTTTGCAAAGCATCTCTATTAAAGAAACTTTCTCCAATTGAAAAGTAATCCTCAATATTTTCTTGTGCAAGTATAGGTTCACCAGCAGCAACCTTACCAACAATTGGAAGTGCTAAGGTTGACTCTGCTCCAACAATTCTTATTGCTCTTGTCTTTAAATCATCTTTTGATATATAACCTTTTTCTGCTAATCTTGCAATATACTGATGAGCAGAAGATGTAGATTTAAAGCCTAAAGCAGCACAAATCTCTCTTACAGATGGTGGATAACCATAATTTTGAATTTTTTCTTTAATATAATTAAAAACTCTTTCTTCCTGAACATTTAAATTTGACATATCCATATACAAACTTACCCCCTAAAT
>CAYSKD010000075.1:0-5391 GCA_964431665.1 uncultured Clostridium sp. | reverse complement strand
CAGGAGAATTAAAAGAAGCTATAGTTTCAATAGTAGCTATTTTAAATAAATAATTAATTAAATAATTAAATAAAGATTGTAAAAATATTTTAAACGATTTAAATTAGGAGGAATATAAAATGAAGATATTAGTTATAAATTGTGGAAGTTCTACAATAAAATTTCAATTTATAGATATGGAAAAAGAAAATGTAATTGCAAAAGGAAGATGCGATAAAATAGGGTATGAAACATCAAATTTTATATATAAAAATTTAATTAATAACAAATCATATGATGAAGTTTTAATGCCTATGCCAGATCATAGTAGTGCAATGAAAATCTTACTTGATACTTTAGTAGATAAAGAATATGGAGTAATTAAAAGTCTTGATGAAATATATGCAGTAGGTCATAGAATTGTACATGGTGGAGAAAAATTCTCTAGTTCAGTGTTATTAACAAAAGAAATTTTAGAAGAAGTAAAAAAATTATCATCTTTAGCTCCACTTCATAATCCAGGATGTATCATGGGAGTCGAAGCAATTGAAAAAATTGCACCAAATTTAAAAAATGTTGGAGTATTTGATACAGCATTTCATCAAACTATACCTGACTTTAATTATATTTACTCTATACCATATGAGTATTATGAAAAATACAAAATTAGAAGATACGGTTTTCACGGAACATCATATATGTATATATTAGATAGATTGCAAGTTTTATTAAATAAAAATAAAGAGGATATAAATGCAATTGTATGTCATTTAGGTGGAGGCGCAAGTGTTTGTGCTATAAAAAATGGTAAATCATATGATACATCTATGGGATTTACACCTCTAGAAGGCTTAGTAATGGAAAGTAGATCAGGAGATATTGATCCAGCTATTGTAACAAAATTAATGAGAGAAGAAAATCTAAGTGTAGATGAAGTTGACGATATTTTAAATAAAAAATCAGGTAGACTTGGAATAAGCGGTATAGGAGATTTTAGAGAGATGAAAGAGGCTGCAAATAACTCAAATAAAATGGCAGAACTTGCAAGAAAAATTCAATCTAATAGAACAAAGAAGTATATAGGTTCATATATGGCAGAATTAAATAGAGTAGATGCAATTGTATTTACAGGTGGAGTATTGGAAAATAATCCAGATGAAATTGAGATGACTATATCTGATATGCAAAATTTGGGGATAGAATTAGACTTAAAAAGAAATATTGAAGGAACAAGAAAGGAGTCATTAATTTCAACAGATACATCAAAAATAAAATTGTTTGTTATACCAACTAATGAAGAACTTCAAATAGCAAAACAAACTGTGGAAGTGTTAAACAATGTTAGATAATATTAAAGAGGCATTAAGAAAATATAACAAAAAGTTATGGGTCATGTATAATGTAGAAAATTGCGATAGATTATTTTATAAGTATATTTCAAAAGATTTATTTACTTCAAGCATCTGTATGGTAACTTGTGACGATGTATTTGTTATAGTATCAGAACTTGATTTACAAAATGTAGAAAAACTTAAATATAATAATAAAAAAATACACATACTAGTATATAAGAATAGGGAAGAATTAGATATAATAATTGAGGAAATAATAGCAAAACTAAAATTTGTAAATGATATATCGCTTTCTTATTCTACAATATCAGATAAAAATGTTGATATTTTAACACATGGAGATTATGTATATTTAACAAAATTACTAAAAAAGCCATACAAGAAGTATGCTAAAAAAGTTAGGTTTACTTCTGCTGAAAAAATAATCTATTATATAGAATCTAAAAAAACACCACTTCAATTAAAACGTTTAAAGCAAATAGCATATATTACTGATGAAATACTAGCAACTACTTTTAAAAGAATAAAAAAAGGTATGACAGAAATTGAAATAGTAGAATTTACTAATCAAATAACAAAAGAAATCACAGATAGGTATATTAATAATAACGATATGGTATTTTTTGATATGGCATGGGAAAATTGCCCTATTGTCTTAATAGGCGAGAACTTAAAAAAAGGAGGTCACTCGCTACCTTCAAATAAGGTATTATGTGATGGAGAGACTATATATTTTGACTTTGGATTAGAAGTTGTATTTAGTGATGGTATGAAGTTATATTCAGATTTACAAAGAATGGGGTATGCTTTAAAAAAAGGCGAAATAAAAGCTCCTCATCAAGTACAAAATATATTTGATACTTTAGTATATGCAATTGAAGATGGTATAGAGGAATTAAAACCTAAGGTAAAAGGATATACAATTGATAGTATTGTAAGAGAGAAGATAAAATCAAAAGGATATCCAGATTATAATCATGCAACTGGTCATTCAGTAGGAATTAGTGTACATGATATAGGTGCTGTTATTAGTACGAAAGCTTCCAAAAGGGCAAATTTAGAGTTAGTTGAAGATGGCGTATATACATTAGAACCTCGTATTAGTGTTGTAAACGGTGGTTCTATTGAAGAGATGATACAAGTGACAAAGTTTGGCGGGATACCTCTATCTCCTCTTCAAAAAAGTATATATCTAATAAAATGAGTTGTTTTTAATAAAATATTATAAAAAGAGGTTTAAAAATAAGGGGAATATATATGGAAATAGCTAAAATTTTATTGATTGCTGTATGTGTGTTATGGGCATTAAATTTAGTTATATATTTATTAAAAAAGGATATACATGATAGGAAATATAATAAAGTATTATTAACAAAAGAGCAAATGCTAAAAAATGATCAAAAAAAGAGTAATGTATAGAAAGGATGATATTATGCAATTAAGTTATGAAAAAAAAGATATATTTAGTAATTTAAATGAAAATGAATTAGACAAAGTTGATAGCTTTGCAGATGATTATTTAAAATTTTTAAATAAATGCAAAACTGAATATTTGTGTGTAGAAGAGGTAGTAAAAATATTAGAGAAAAATGAATTTGTTGATATAAATAAAAAAGAAAATTTAGAGTATGGTGATAGAGTATATTTTGTAAATAAACAAAAATCTTTATTTATATCTGTTATAGGTAAAGAAAGTTTATTAAATGGTGTAAATATTATAGGGGCACACATAGATAGCCCAAGACTTGATTTAAAACCTATGCCAATATATGAAAATAAAGAGGCTTGTTTGTTAAAAACTCAATATTATGGTGGAATAAAAAAATATCAATGGATGTCAATTCCTCTTGCTATGTATGGTGTAGTTTATGATGAAGATGGTAATAAAATAAAAATTTCTATTGGAGATAAAGAAGATGACCCTTGCTTTACAATAGCTGATTTATTACCTCATCTTGCTAAAGACCAAATGAATAAAAATGCAAATGAGTTTATTGACCCTGAGAAAATGTCGGTTTTATTTGGCAATATTAAAGATAAAGAGGCAAAGGATAATAAAATTAAGACAAATGTTTTAAAAATATTAAATAAAAAATATGGGATAAAAGAAATAGATTTTGCAAGAAGTGAAATATCTTTTGTACCTGCATTTAAAGCAAAATATGTTGGAATTGATTCATCTATGATAGGTGGTTATGGTCAAGATGATAGGGTATGTGCATATTCTACAATTAGGGCGTTGCTAGATAATTTAAAAGAAGAAAAAAGTATTAATAGGACAATGGTTGCAATGATTGTAGATAAAGAGGAAATTGGAAGCGTTGGTAATACTTCTATGAGTACAGAAGCCTTTGATTTATTTATAAATAAAATAATAGAAAAGTGCGGTGCAACAAGTGTTGACAAATTAGAATTGTATTATAATTCTAGAATGTTATCAGCTGATGTTTCAGCATGTGTTGATCCAGTATATGAAGAAGTTTCAGATGTACAAAATGGAAATGTTTTAGGTTGTGGAGTAGCCGTTGATAAATATTCAGGAAGTGGGGGAAAATATAATGCAAGTGATGCAAATGCTAAGTTTGTTTCAACTGTAATGTCAATATTTAGTAAAAATAACGTTTTCTTTCAAATGGGTACACTTGGAAAAATAGAAAAAGGTGGCGGAGGTACTATTGCATATATACTTGCAAATAAAGGTGTAGATGTAATAGATTGTGGAACTCCAGTTCTTGCAATGCATTCACCTTTTGAAGTTACTTCAAAATATGATGTATATATGACATATAAAGCATATAAAGCATTTTTTAAAAGTTAACATTATTATAAAAAGGAGGGGAGAAGATTGTTTAAAAGTCTGTTAAAAAATACAGATTACATATTACTTAGCTGTGTTTTAATATTAGTACTTGTTGGTGTTATTGCTATATATAGTGCTGGATATGCAACTGATGTAAATAAGGATGAGTATATAAAGCAAATTATTTGGGCTAGTGTTGTATTTGTTATGATGGCTGTAATATGGTGTATTGATTATAATGTATTTGATATTTTTGGATATATTCTATATGCTATAAACTTTGTTCTCCTCATCTTAGTATTGTTTATGCCATCTCTTATGGGAGCAAGTAGTTGGTTTAATTTAGGTGGGATTTTGTATCAACCATCAGAATTAATGAAAATAGCATATATTATATGTAGTGCTAAATTTATGAGTATATTAAAAAATAATGTTCAAAAAAGCGATAAGAAAAAAAGAAATATTATTATAATTGTCTTAGCGTTAATGATAATTGTACCTCTTATATTAATTATGTTACAACCTGATTTTGGTACAGCAATCACATTTTTATTTATTGCTGCATTTATGATATTTAAATCTGGAATAAAATATAGGTATATTTTTGCAGCTATTGCTATTTTACTTATTCTTTTACCTATAGTATACTTTTTTGTGCTAAATCCAACTCAACAACAAAGAATAAAAGTCTTTATAAATCCTGACCTTGATCCACTAGGTAGTGGATATAATGCAATACAATCTAAGATTGCAGTTGGCGCGGGTATGTTATTTGGCACTGGAATTTTAAAGGGTGCACAAACCCAGTATGGCTATTTACCGATTAAATCTTCTGATTTTATATTTTCTGTTATTTCAGAAGAAATGGGATTTATTGTTTCAAGTTTATTAGTTATAATATACTCAATTCTTATTATTAGGCTTATAAAAATATCTAAAAATGCAAGAGATGATTTTTCTAGTTTTATGGTAATTGGTATTGCTGGTATGTTTTGTTTTCATTTTATTCAAAATATTGGTATGTCAATAGGACTTTTACCAATTACAGGAGTTCCACTTCCTTTTGTAAGTTATGGTGGAAGTAATATGATAACTAGTGGTATTGCAATTGGAATTGCACTTAATGTGTCTGCAAGAAAGTCAAAAAATATGT
Organism: uncultured Clostridium sp.; assembly: GCA_964431665.1. Classification (GTDB taxonomy): domain Bacteria; phylum Bacillota; class Clostridia; order TANB77; family CAG-465; genus CAG-465. The sequence continues at coordinate 107 of CAYSKD010000075.1, read as the reverse complement.
TTTTAGATTAAGATTATTTATACAAATCATATTAATTAAATAACAACGTAATGTTTTATCCACCTCCAGCAAGAAGACCCCCACTTCTAAAGTGGGGGATGAATTGC
>CAYSKD010000074.1:0-5407 GCA_964431665.1 uncultured Clostridium sp. | reverse complement strand
TAACATTTATAGTTTCCTCAACTATATCACGTGTAGTACCTGCAATATCTGTAACAATTGCTTTATCAGAACTTGATAAATTATTTAATAAAGATGATTTACCAACATTTGGCTTTCCTATTATTGCAACATTTATACCATCTTTTATATATTTACCTTGTTCATAAGTTTTAATCATCTCATTAATTTGATTTATTTTTTTATCAATTAGTAAAATAACACTATCATTTTTAACTTCTTCATAATCATATTCTGGATAGTCAACACTTACTTCAATATGAGCTAAAAGTTCAACTAACTCTTCTCTTAATGAGGTTATTTTTTTTAAAATATTTCCTTCTAATTGATTTGATGCTACTTGAGTTTGTACTTTACTTTTAGCATTTATTAAATTTATAACAGCTTCTGCTTGTGATAAATCCATCTTACCATTTAAAAAAGCTCTTTTAGAAAATTCGCCAGGTTGAGCTAAACGCGCTCCATTTCTTAATACTAATTCTAAAATTTCTCTTGTTATTTGTGTACCACCATGACAATTAATTTCACATATATCCTCACCAGTAAAAGATTTAGGAGATTTAAAATATGATACAAGCACTCTATCAAGTACTTTTTCATCATCTACTATTTTACCATATATAATACTATTTGGCGTTAAATTAGATTTTGATTTAAATATTTTATTTATAATTTCTAAACTATTTTTACCACTAATACGTATAATATTTATACCACTTACTTGTAATGCAGTAGCAATAGCAGCTATTGTATCTGTTGACATAACAATATTTTCCTTTCATAGAAAAATCAGCAAAAAGCTGATTTTTAATATTTTTTCTTTATAACTACTCTTCTTCTAGGCTCTTCACCTATACTCTCAGTTTCAACATCTTTTCTATTTGCAAGTTCACTGTGAATTATAAGGCGCTCATATGCAGACATTGGTTCTAATTTTATTGGTTTTCTAAAACGTATTACATTATCGGCCATTTTATTAGCAAGTCTTCTTAATTTTTCTTCCTTTTGCTTTTTATAATCATTAATTTCTACAAAAACTTTTGCATATTCTTCATTTTCTCTTTGTAACATTGCATTTAATAAAGATTGTAAAGATTCTATTGTTTTTCCTTTATAACCTATAAGATGAGAAACATTATTTCCTATTATTTTTAAAATTATTTGATTATTTTGTCTTGTTACCTCATATTTAATGTCACTTTCTTTAGTAATATTAAATATGTTATCCAGTATTTCATTTAATTTACTAATTGTATTTGTAGCCTGTTCTTCACTTATTTTTTTATCAACAGTAAGTCGTACTTTTGCCATCTTTGCTGATAGAATTCCAAGAACTCCACCAGATGTTGGCTCTTCTAAAACTTCAACTATAACATCATCTCTAGAAACTTTTAATTCTTCTAAACCTTTTCTTATAGCCTCTTCTACTGTTTTTCCTATTTGTTCAGTTGTTTTTTTCATTTAACACTTCCCCCTTTATTTAGAGTTAAAACTTCTTCTTTATTACCTTTATTTGTTATAAAAGAAATTAAGAATTGTTGTAATATTTGCAAAACATTACCAAATAGCCAATAAATACCAAGAGCAAGTGGCATTGTATATGCTATAATGCCTGATAGAATTGGCATTGTAAAATTCATTGATTTTTGCATCTCTTTTTGTTCATCAGTCATATTAGAGTTTTTTTGTGTAATCTTAATTTGTATTATTGAAAATACCATATTAAGTATGGGTATTAATAAAGATATAGGATGAGATTTTTTATTTTCATCTTTACTATTAAAATTAGCTGGTATATCACCTAAATTAATTCCAAAAGCAACATCCATGTCAATTAAATTTTTTTCCTTAGCAATAACAAGCTCATTTGATTTTATTTCATTTTCACTTACATCCTCTTTATTTAATATCTCTTGCGCATATGTTTTAATTTGTTCTGTAGGAGTTTGCACAATATATGTAAGAGGTTGTCTTACAATAGCAAACATAGCTAAAATTATTGGTATTTGTATTAAAAGTGGTAAACATCCTCCCATAGGATTAATTTTATTATCTGCATAAAGTTTAGATAATTCTTCAGCTTGTTTTTGTTTATCATTTTTATACTTATCTCTTATCTTTGCATCTAATGGTGCAATCTTTTGCATTTTTTCTGTTGACTTTATTTGCATTAATGTAAGTGGAAATAATATTAATTTAGTTAAAAAAGTAAAAATTAGAATTGAAACTAAATAATTATTATTTACTAATCTATATATAAGTCGTATTATCATACCAAAGAAACTTGCTATCATTTACATTCCCCATTTCACTTTAGATAATCCACTCCACCATGTGAAAATGGATTACATTTTAATATTCTTTTTAAACCTAATACATTACCTTTAATTATACCATATTTGTCAACAGCTTGTCTTACATATTCAGAACATGTTGGATAAAAAATACATCTTCTACCAAGACTACTAGATATATTTTTTTGATAAAAACGTATTAAAGATATTTCTATATTTACAGGTATCCTAAAGAATTTTTTTATTAATGCTTTTACTTTATTTTTCATATAAATTCAAATCCTTTAAGCACTCACACATTTCTTTATATACAACATTGTAATTTACATCGTTTAATGTAGTAGTTTTTTTATATATTACTACAATATATAACCCTTTTTTTAATAATTCTTCTTGTAGTTTATATACTTCTCTTACCCATCTTTTTAACTTATTTCTATGTACACTTATCCCATTTTTTTTAGATACACAAACTCCAAAAAAATTTTTATTATTTTTGCTTTTCAAACAATGTATAGATAAATGTTTATTACTTGAATATTTACCAGTTTTTAGTATTTTTTTAAAAGTTCTATTTTTCTTTATCCTTAAAGTATATTTCATCCTATCACCTTATTATGGCATAAAAGTGGGTATGAAAAACATACCCACTTTTACAGCAGTAATCTAAGCACTTATAACTTTTCTTCCCTTTGCTCTTCTACGTCTTAAAACATCACGACCTGAAGCTGTGCTCATTCTTTTTCTAAACCCATGAACTTTTTGTGTTTGTATTTTTTTTGGTTGATATGTTCTTTTCAATTGCTACACCCCCTATAATGTAATATTTTCTAACAAATAAAAAATAAATTTAGATATTAATATCTAATAATAACTTCATAATAATAACTTCATATTAAATCAAAGTAAACCAATTATATCTTATTTTTTTTGCTTTGTCAATATTTTTGTTAAAATTTTTTAAATACCTTTACATAAGATGTTTGTAAAATTCTAAACATAATAAAATTCTTGTATTTTTTTTTAGTTATTCACAGCCTGTGGATAACTTTATAATTAAAAAATATTAAACATTTGTTTTTACAAAAATAAAATTTAATAAAAATAAATAAAAGTATTGAATTTTTGCAGAGTTCATGATATATTCTTACTATAAAAATTTTAATATAATTTTCACATGTTTCACACAAATCCACAGCATTTATGTAAAATCAATTTAATTAACATATTATTTTGTCGAAAAGTTATCAACACCTGTGGATAACTCTGTGGATAACTTTTAAAAAACATGTGTTTTAAGAAAGGTGGTTTTATGGAAAATAACTTTATGGATACATGGGCTCAAGCCTTGGAAATACTGCAAGATGAGATTTCACCAGTTGGGTATAAAACATACGTTGAAGTAATGGTTCCAAGGATTGTGGATAACAATACTTTATGCTTCTTGTCACCATCAAATTATCATATCGATATTTGTAAAAAAAGATATTTAGATTTAATAGAAAACACATTAGCTTTCTTAACAAAAAAATCATATAATATCACATTTGAAGCAAAAGAAATGATACCAGATTCAAATACAGAAGCACAAGAGAGTACAAGCCCATTATACAATGAAAAAGCCACAAATGACAAAACCAATATACAAAGTAGTGTAGAAAATACACAACATGTTGAGGAAAAAAGAACAAAAGAAATTGCAGGACTTAATCCACGATACACATTTGAGAATTTTATAATAGGCTCAAATAATAGATTTGCTCATGCTGCAGCTGTAGCAGTCTTTGAAAATCCAGGTAAAAAATACAATCCTTTATTTATATATGGGGGAGTGGGTCTTGGAAAAACGCATTTAATGCAAGCAATTGGAAATGCTATGTATCAAGCAAATCCTAATATTAAAATAATATATTGTACAGGTGAATTGTTTGCAAATGAAGTAATATCAGCAATAATGAATAACCAAAATGAATCCTTTAGAAAAAAGTATAGAAATATTGATTTATTATTAATAGACGATATTCAATTTTTAGCTGGTAAAGATAAATGCCAAGAAGAATTTTTTCACACATTTAATACATTATTTGAAAGTGGAAAACAAATTGTATTAACTTCTGAAAAACCACCTAAAGAAATTGCACTTTTAGAAGATAGATTAAAAACAAGATTTGAAATGGGACTTTCTGTTGATATTCAAACACCAGATTATGAAACACGTCTTGCAATACTTAGAAAAAAAGCTGAAAAAGAAAGATATATTATTAATGACGATATATTAGTTAAAATTGCAACTAGAGTTAAATCAAATATACGAGAGTTAGAAGGTGTATTTAATAAATTAGTAGCGTATACATCTTTTACTAATAATGATTTAACAGATGATGTAGTAGAGAACACTATAGAATCAATTCTTGTAAAAAATACTAATGTTATAACTAGTAAACTTATTATGCAAGTAGTATGTAAATTTTTTAATATCAAAGTTAGTGATATTGTTAGTGATAAACGTTCAAATAGCGTAGCATTTCCAAGGCAAATAGCTATGTACTTATGTAGAGAAATAGCTAATATGTCATTTCCTACAATAGGAAAAGATTTTGGGGGAAGAGATCATTCTACAGTTTTGCATGCATATTCAAAAATTAAAGATGAATATGAAAAGAATTCAGAGACAAGAGATTTAATAGAAGATATTAAAAAAACCTTATCTATTGCAGATTAGAAGCTTTTATTTCATAAATATTACAAATAAATTTCAAATTGATTACATATAAAAAGTTATCCACAGGTTTGTGTGGATAACCCTGTTAATAAAATGTGGATAACTCATAATAATAAAAATTATCCACACAGAACAAATTTTCTGTGGATAAATAAAACAAGTTATCCACAGGTTTATCCACAGGAGACTTTTTAGTTATAGCAAGGCTTGTAGATAGTTATCCACATTATCAACAATATCTACTACTATGACTATGAATTATAATATATATAAATATATATGTATATATGCAAAAAAAAGAAAAAGAAGCAACAGAGTAATGGATAATGTGGATAACTTTTCATTTTTAAATAAATTATGTTGTTATATAAAA